>CAMDAT010000045.1 GCA_945888825.1 Bifidobacterium breve
CGATCAGAGTCCCGAAGCCTCCCCAGGAGGTGTCGGGACTCTGACGTGTTTTTACGTCAGTGCCGCATCTACTTGGCGTCCAAGGCCTGCTCAAGTTGATGCATCTCGGCTTCTGAGGGCAGCGCATCTACGAGCGCTGCAGCACGCAAAGCGAGCGACAAGTAAGCATGGCGCTCCGGCGGAGCTAACTCCTGCAGGTGCCGCATCACCGTCGACCAATCACCTCGGGACACTGGCCCAGTGAGCGCAGCCCTAGGGCCAAGTTTGGAAACGTTATCGAGTGTTGCTCGAGACAGATCTAGGAATGCCTCAAGTGGCACACCCAGATCTGTGGCGATTGCATCCACCTGGGCAAGCAGAGCCACCAGATGATTCGATGCCAGCACGGCCGCTGCGTGGTATCTCACTCGATCCGCGTCGGCCACTTGCATTGCACGACCACCGAGTGCAGCCACAACACTGCTTGCGAGTGGGTCGCCCGACACAGCGAACCATGCGCCTTGCAGGGCCTGAGCACCCGTCTGCGCATTGGCTAGCGCAACGAGGGGATGGATCGATGCAGTGCGCGCTGCGGGAGCACGAACCTCGAGGCCAAGCGAGCCAGCACAGTGGGCAACTACAACAGACTCATCGACCACCATTAGCGAGGCCACATGCGCAACCAGGGGGTCGGGCACACAGATCAACACCAGATCTGCTTGTTCAGCAGTCACCAGACGCACCCCGGTTGCTGTCGAGGCATTCTCTGACTGGGCGAACTGTTCGTGACTGACCAGGTCAACAGTCCAGTGTGCTTGTTGCAACGCTAGGGCGAAGGACCCGCCGGCTTTCCCGCCGCCAATAATCCGAACCCGTTTAGCAGTCATCGAGCTCAGAGCGGGTCGACCTGAATAACCGTGCCTTCTGCAAGGTTCAATTCTTGTTCGGTGACTAACTCAGGCGCAAGGTCTCGCAAAGGTGCCAGCACAAATCTGCGTTCTTTCCACCGGGGGTGAGGAATGGTCAAACGGGGGCTGTCTTGGACCACTCCGTCCATCCACAAGATGTCGATATCTAAGGTTCGTGCTCCCCAGCGGACATCGCGGACCCGGTCCGATGCTGTTTCGATTCGGTGGCAGATGCCGAGTAATTGATCGGGGGAATGGCTCGTTGAAAGTTCGACCACAAGGTTGAGATAGGCCCCCTGTTCGGGTCCGCCCACTGGGTCGGTTTCATACACTGGGGACACTGCTACTACATCGGGGAGTGAGTCCACTGCGGCCTTCAGATATTGCCGGCGGTCGCCCAGATTCGAACCCAATGACAAAAACGCCCTAACTGCAGGAGCCGGGGCCGGCTGACTCGAGGCTGCCGATCCGCTAGGGCTCATACGGGGCGGCGGCGGGTGATCTGCACCCCTGAAGTGGCCAAATCATGCGGAACAGGTGGACGGAGCTTTGCCACGGAGATTCGCAGGCCTTCGATGCGGGGATCAACGGCAAAAACTGCCGTTGCGAGCTGTGCTGCTAGGCGCTCAAGCAGTTCAGGCTGAGATGTCTCTACTGTTCGATTCAGCGAATCGCAGACTGCCCCGTAGTCAACAGTGTCAGCGAGAGCATCGCTCATCCCAGCAGCAGTGAGGTCGATATACAGATCCAGATCTATCTGCAACGGTTGGGCACGAACCCGCTCCTCGGGCAGAACACCAACAATTCCCACGACCCGCAGGCCATGCACCGATATTTGATCCGATGGGTCTGCCGCTTCCTGATCGGGCATGGAATCAGCGCAGTTCGACTAGACGGGCAGCTTCTCCGACGAGTTGCCGACCATCTGCTCCGATCTGGCGGCCAGTGATGTGCTCTGTCATAGCGATTGCTCGGGGAGGCTCCGGCACCATCTCGTTCCAGACCAAATACCCAGCAAGAAAGCCGACGAGTCGGTCAGAGAGCTCGTCCTGATGAAACATCAGCTTCTTATTCTCAGAGAGCAGCAGCCGAAGATCGGTGTAGGAGCGCTGCAGGTACTGAGGAAGGTCCTCGGCGTGCGGGAACGGCCAATGACGCCAACGAACACCAAGCTCGTCATAGCTATGCAGGTTGTTCGGCGCAGACGAGACAGAAATCACAAAGTCAAAACCCTGTTCGCGGATCCAGATGATCTCTTCTTGACGGCGAACCTTGCGATGATTTTGCCCGAATCCACCTGGACGTTCACAGATAGCTAATTGGCCCTGAATCACCCAGTTGAAGTGACGAGGCTGAATTCCTTGTGCCCACTTGCCTTTTGCTGCCATTTCGCCACCTCCTCCCTGAGTCGGATCCTGCGAACCGAGCTTTTGAATCTGTTGGAGACGTGATCGTAGGCGATTTCAGGGGATCAGGATATTCCCAGAGATTATTTTTGCGCCCTGAACTGCCGGTTCGACCTCATGAACTCGGACCATTTTTGCGCCCTGAATCATGGCCCACATTGCCGTTGCCAAGGAGCCGTCTTCCCTGTCATCTAGGGGAACTAAGCCAGTTGCATCAGTAGAATCTGAGGCAGATTCAGCCTTACTGAAAGGCCCAAGGCCATCGTCAGAACGGGCAATCATCTCACCCAGAAATCTTTTTCGGCTGCTGCCGACTAACACCGGAAATCCCTCGGCTACGAGCTGGTCTAGATGAGCCAGCAGGTCAATATTGTGCGCTGTGGTTTTGCCAAATCCGATACCAGGGTCAACCCAGACTTCTTCAACTCCTGCGGCAACAGCTTGCTCAGCCCGTTGCACAAGAAAAGCTCGAACCTCACCGACCACATCTGCATAGACCGGCGAGTTCTGCATGGTCAGCGGGTCTGCGCGCATATGCATTGCGATCCAACCAACCCCAAGGTCTGCAGCAGTCGGCCAGAGCGAGGCACTGACATCGTTGATGAGCGTTGCCCCCGCACGAACTGCAGCCTGAGCAGTCTGAGCATTGCGAGTGTCGATCGAGATTCGTGCAGAGGAATCTGCAAGTAGGTCAGCGAGTGCCTCAATGACTGGCAACACGCGGCGTTGCTCCTCGGCAGGGTCTACTTTCTGGGCGCCTGGTCGCGTTGACTCGCCACCAACGTCGATCACCTGCGCGCCCTGGTCAAGCATCAACTCGGCATGGAGGCGCGCTTTTTCTAAAGACTCGTACTCGCCACCATCAGAGAATGAATCTGGAGTCAGGTTCAGAATCCCCATGACCTGGCTCAAAATTAATGGCCTGTTCCGATAAAGCGCATGGCCTCGGACCGCGCTGCTACGTCATCTCTAAACAATCCTCGAACTGCAGAGGTGACAGTAGATGCACCAGTTTTTTTGATGCCTCGCATGGCCATACACATGTGTTCGGCCTCGATCACAACAAGGACAGCACGCGGTGCCAATGACGACTCAATCGCGTCTGCAATCTGAGCCGTGAGACGTTCCTGTACCTGTGGTCGCCGGGAGAAGCCATCTACAAGTCGAGCGAGCTTCGACAAGCCCGTGACACGACCATCCACATTTGGGATATAGGCAACATGAGCCTTTCCGAAGAACGGAACTAGGTGGTGCTCACAGATGGAATACATGGAGATGTCACGAACCATCACCATTTCGTCGTGACCTGCATCGAAGGTCACCTTCAGGTGACGGGACGGGTCCTCGTGCAGGCCCGAACAGGTCTCGGCATACATGCGCGCCACGCGGGCCGGAGTATCGAGAACGCCCTCACGATCTGGGTCTTCCCCGATGGCGATGAGGATCTCTCGAACGGCTTTTTGGATGCGTTCCAGATCTACTGCCGGAGCCATAATTGGCGCCAGTGGGATGGGATCCGGAATATTCAGATCATTCTCTGGGGCAATAACGCGTGCAACCCCAGGACTACCAGCTGTACTGCCTGCTGGTGTGCTGCCACCGGAAGAAGAGGTATCAATCTGGCTCATGTGCTTGGGCCTTTCGGAAAAGAAACATGACCCTGGGTGGGTGCATTTGAAGCCGCCGACAGGATACGACGTTACGGAGTACTTACCTCGTCAGGTTCATACACGGCAAGGTACCGAAGGTTCCGGTACTTCTCGCCAACATCAAGCCCGTATCCCACCACAAAATCTCCGGGGATCGTAAAGCCCACATACTTGACGCCTAGGCCCTCAAGGTCTGCTGCTTCTCTTGCCAACAATGTGCAGACTTCAAGACTCGCCGGCCCTCTGACCTCGAGACTGCGACGCAAGTAGCGAAGCGTCAGGCCCGTATCAACGATGTCTTCAACCAGGATCACATCCCGGCCAGTTAGGTCGACGTCAAGGTCCTTGACCAGTCGCACAACGCCCGAGGTTCGCGTAGAGGATCCGTAAGAAGAAACAGCAATAAAATCAATCTCTACTGGCAGATCGATAGCGAAAGCCAAGTCGGTAGTGAATGCGTACGCACCGCGAAGCACACAGACCATGAGCGGCCGACGATCCTGATACTCCTCTGTGATCTGTGCCCCGAGCTCTTGAATCCGCTCAGCTAGTTGTTGTTCTGTGAGCAACACCCGACCAATGTTCGGGTCCTCGGTCAGACGGTGCTGGGCAGCAGGAGAGGGTTCATTCATGTTCTTGGACAGTAGCCGTTCCCGACCAGGCCGACTGCTGAAGCGACAGCCTGCCGGCAGTTCTCGTAACGCTCCAGCCACTTCCGACCTGACAACTCACCGACTGACCGCTAGCAACAGAAAGAATCCGTTCGATTGCAGCTGCATCGGGGGGATACACGATTCCAGTGGTGCGCACCCACCACATCCGGACCACCTGGGCTGCGAGTGCAGGCGGCAAGCCCGAGAGGCCCTTTGCATCAGTCGGGTCCTCGGCTTCTGCAAGAGCCGCAATCAAATCGGCTTGGTCGGCGCACAGTTCAGCAAGACGGCAGAGCAATGGCGTCACGTCGCGAGCAGATACTTGGTTCAGTAGAGGTACAACCTCATGACGAACACGATTACGCACAAAACGAGGATCGTTGTTGCTGGGATCCAGAAATGGCACGAAGCCCAGCTGGGCGCAGAGCAACTCGGTGTCTGCTCGCCGAAGTCCGAGCAATGGGTGCTGCTGCAAACTCATCCCCGCTAGACCCGCAGGGCCGGTGCCACGCATAAGTCGAATCAGAAGCGTCTCTGCCTGATCATCAGCAGTGTGACCAAAGAGTGCATCAGCGGGCAGCACTTCGTGGCGTGCCGTTCGGGCTCGAGCTTCTAAGTCTGCACCCTGGTGAATCACAGCAGTCAAGGAGACGAACTGTGCACCAACGCCCTCTGCAAGTGCGGCCACGATCTGGGCTTCTTCTTGTGAGCCCTCGCGCAGACCATGGTCGACATGCAGTGCTGTCACCTGAGCGCCAGTCGCCACAGCCAAGATCAACAGCGCCGTTGAATCGGGTCCGCCAGAAACTGCACAGTTCAGTTGTCGGCTACTACCGCTCTGCTCGGCGGGAAATACACAGCGCTTCAGTAGTTCAGCTACGAGCGGAACTTTTGCGAGCTCATCTGGGGCGAAGTTAGGAACGGAGGCGAATCGCGGAACTGCGCTAGCGCCATGTGGAGCCATGTTCACGCCGCTGTCGCGGCCGATCCCAGACGTGCAATCCACAGCGAAGGGTCGCGAATCTCTACCAGAGTTGGGAGATTCAGCGGATCTTCAAACGCTCGGTTTAGCAGAGCCGGTCCGCCTACTTTCTCGACGGCTTCGATAAAGAGTTCGCCCTGTTCGTATTGCGCCAACTTGGCCTCGAGACCGATCAGCCGCTGCAAGAATTTTGCGCCCAGATTCATGTTCGTTCGACGCGCACGCAGTGCGCGAGCAAACCGGTCTGCAGATGGCACCTGATCAAGCGCCGCCCGGTCCATGGTCACATCCCCATGGCCCTCGAGCAGGCTCATCAGCCCACCGACTCGGTCCATTGCTTCGCGCTGCTCCGGGGAAGCGAAGAGCGCAACAATGCCGCCATCGTCAAGCGGGTTCTTGCGAGTACGCACGCCGTCCGCAACACGACCGACGGCCGCAAACAGTCGCTTAGGATCTGGCTCTGCAGCACCCATCAATTCAGTGACCAGTCCAAGAAAGTAGGGCCGCAGCCAAGGCACTCCCGTGAACTGGGTGCGATGAGTGACCTCGTGCAGCGCCACCCACAACCGAAACTCGTCAGGGGGAAACCCGTGGCGCTTTTCCAGGCCCAAAATATTTGGCCCCACGTAGTACACCAGGTCTTGGTCCTCTGGGTTTTCTTCCTCCAGGACCAACAGGTCGTATTGGCCGAGCACCCGACTCGACATCCAGCCGAGCAGCCCACCGAGTTCCACAGCGGCCACTTTGCCGCCGAGCGAGCCTGCCGCGCCGCCACCTAATTCATCGAGTCGCCCCAAGACTGGTCGTAGCAGTCGTTGATAGCTAGCTAGGTTGGCGCGCACCCAATCGTTGCGATCCACTACCCGAGCTCTTGCTTGACCGGCAGCAGAGGTCAGGCCAGTTTCTGCCTCTACGTAGACCTGAGCTCGGGCCGTCATCTCTTCAAAGTCACGCGCCATTCCAGCGGCGTGATACGAGGAAGCGAACGGCTCCGATCCAGAAACGCGGGTTGCTACTCGCTCGGCGAGTGCCCAATCCACTGCGTCTCCCATGTGGTGAAGCCCGTCTCAGTTCTCAGATTTTGGATAACGGGTGCTCGACACCTTGGTGACGTACAAGCCAATGATCAGGCCAAGCACAGCCACGGCTGAGATTGCTAACACCACTGCTAACCAAAAATGCCAGACCATATCTGCTGCCAACAACATCTCTCTATCTTATGACGACTGAGCTCGGCTGCAACAGCCGGGCCCCTTCAGCTCCTAGCTAGCGGGCTGTCGAAGACGGCGTAGTAGCTGTCTGAGTGGACTCGCTGCAAGGATAAAAATCTTGCTTGCGAATCCACTTTCGGCATTGGTGACACCGGCTTGCAGCGCCGGCACAGAGCCCGCTGCAATGGCGGCACTGCGTTGTGCTGCTCATGTCTTACCTCCACTGTCTGCCGAGAGGATTCCCGGCTGATTTGCACTCATTAATCAGTGAACAGCGATTCCGAAGTAGTTGCAACGGGTAAATCTGCTGATAGGTCACACCTGTGAGTACGCTTCGGAACGTCCTCTCAGAAATCCGACGCCGGCTCACAGCGCGAACTACCAACTCCTGATGCTGCGCGATCTGGTCGCTCTGCAAATGTGCTTGCCACCTGGATTTCGCCAGAAATAGAGCATTCCAATTCTTTGAAATTATAAATACAATAAGCATGTAAACTGAGATACGCTGGCTCATGCGTAGAACAGCTGCAGATGCCGAGATCACTCGGCTTGAGATCCTTTCAGAGGCAAGGTCCTCCTTCGCTGAGGCAGGGTATGCCGGCACCCAACCAGCAGACGTGGCCGAACGCTGTGGAGTCACGCGCGGTGCCGTCTATCACCACTTTGATAGCAAAGCCGGGCTGTTCGAGGCAGTGCTGATCCAACTTTCTGAAGAGCTTGACGCAGCAGTTACTGCCGCTGCGGGCAAAGCGCCCGACACCCGATCAGCGCTCGAGGAAGGCGCCCGAGCCTGCATCAAATTCATGGGTAAGTCCGAATACCGACAGATAGTTGTAGAGGACGGGCCAGCAGTGGTGGGACTGCAACGCTGGTACGAAATTGACCGCTCCATTGGTCTTAGCAACATGGAACTGGCCTTGGCCGTTCTTGAATCCGAAGGGAACTTGGCAGTGGCCGCCTCCGATGGCCTTGCACGAGCCTTGTTTGGTGCTCTGACCGAACTCGGTCTGGCCTACTCAAGATCAGAACTCAAGCTCGAGGAGGCCACCGATGCCTTCGTTCAACTGATACATCAACTCGGCGTTCGGTCTCACTAGTCGATCACCAGTTATGGTGGCCATCCAGCGGGTCATCTGGAGGCTGCACGCCGAATGACTTTCGCACCTCAGCCAGAGGCTCGGCGGCCAAGGCGAAGTGGTCGACGAGGGAGAAATCGGCTGTGCACCTAGATCCGCGACTCATCTCTTGGCCCAAGAGTTCCGCCGCCCCTGTCATGCCAAGTTGACCTGTCTCTGTGGTCAGTGTTCCCGCTTGGCCAAAGCCGGCCTCATGCACCACGAGCGATGCCAGCAGGGCCGCCGAGTTCACCTCGTTGTCATTCATCGCCCACTGGAATCCACTCAAGGCGACTTCGCCCGGACCGGTTGGCTCGATTCCAGCAATCACATGCGTCATATCGTGCGCCACATAGAAATGGTTCATCGAGGAGGCTTGTTCGCCGGGCAGTGGAATCCGATTCCTACGGTGGAAGTCTACGTAGGCGCGACCTAGCGAATCTGGATCGAGGTCCGCGAAGGCCTCGAAGCGTTTGAGCAACTCAGGCTCTGCGCCGGATTCGGTCGCTGAGCTATAGCTTCCCTGTGCTACCAGGCTGGGCTCGGAGCGCTGTTTCAAGTTGCCAGCAAGAAACCTGCTGTAGTCCTTTGCAGCACTAGCGGCTCCCTTATCCACAAGATCTCGAAATATCTCAAGGTCGGGACCGTCGAATTCCAGTGCTGCGGAATAGGACTCCACTGACTCAACCTGCGCCAGGGTGAGCGGGTGCCGGCAAACCTCAAGTGCTATGAGCACCTCGTGAAAGCACCTTCGCTCATGAGGGTCAGTAACCTGCTCAGCTGTTTCTTGTGGGCTGATCCCGCTCAGGTTCGCAGGGTCAAGGTCCGGACGGGTCCACAAGTGAGTGGTGATTGACCTAAGCACACTGAGCTGTCGATCCGTCGGGCCGCCATCGACATTGACTGCACCGACTAGGCCTCGAACCACCGCCTCAACTGACTCTTCGCTCACAGAACTGACCATGTTGCGATGGTAGCTCTGGGGGCCACGGGAGCGATCCACTCGGTGCGGTCCGCTCGTGTGTTCTGGCACAACCCACCAGCGGAACCCACCCACAGAACCAACCCGCGGAACCCACCCACAGGGCAGTTCGGAGCTGGGCAACCCGTCAGATGCTGCGAACCTCAGCGAGCGGTTGAGGATCAAACTCCTCGTCCTTTGCGAATCGCATTCCCAGAATGAAGGTGGTCGAGAACCTGCCAGTGAGATTCAGCTCGATCTTGTTGAGCGCAGCTAAGACGTTGCTGTTGCTGGCATACACAAGGTTCCACATCCTCATATCCGGCTGAAGCTTTCTATGAGCGTGACCAAGGTGTTGCATGAGCATCTGCCCCCGAAAGTCGGGGTGGACATACGCCCTGCCCGAGTACCGCTCGTGCGCTGGAACATGAACCGTCCGGCCAAGATCGCTGACGTAGACCTCGCCATGAGTAAACCAGAGGCTGGCCACAATCCGATCAGCCTCATAAGCCACCACACAGAGCGACTCCTGCTTGTCGAAATGAGCCAGATCAGCTGCAGATAGCTGCGGCGATGACCCAAGTACCTCGTGATAGCGGTCGGGTCCGAGCACCTCAATGGTTGGCTTACATGGCTCGAGCGGCATGGCCATCAAGAAGTCGATGATCGATTGATCAGGTTCCAGCCGACACATCACAACCTTGCGATACACGACCTTTGCAAAGACCCGGTAGACCCGTCTCTGCAATCGACGCAGCGAAGCCTTGACTCTTCGTACTCGCTCCCCGCCTCGGCTGAGCAGCGGTGCAGAGGGCGAGGACATAGCAGGCACCGTATCGGTCATTCCTTAGGAGCGCGATGCCTGACACCTGAGTTCGAATAGCTAGAGTCAGAGGCGGCAGCGCCGACCAACTGACAAAGGCCAAGGCGCAGACGAAGGGAACAACACAACATGGCAGGAGGACTCGTCGGGCTACTCGACGACATTGCGGCTCTCGCAAAGTTGGCCGCTGCTTCAATAGACGATGTTGGCGCTGCTGCAGGGCGGGCGAGCATCAAGGCCGCCGGCGTGGTCGTAGACGACACTGCTGTCACCCCGGCTTATGTTCAAGGGTTAGCGGCTAACCGAGAATTGCCGATCATCCGCAAGATCGCCCTCGGATCCCTCCGCAACAAACTGCTCATCATCCTGCCTGCTGCGCTGCTGCTGAGCGCCATCGCACCGGTGATCATAGAGATCATCCTGATGTTCGGTGGCTGCTTCTTGGCCTACGAGGGTGCCCATAAGATCATCCACGCTCTCCGCCACGACGACCACGACCACGATGAACCGGCGGTCGTGTCCGGGGCCGAAGCAGAGTCCCGTGTAGTCAGCGGTGCAGTCCGAACCGACTTCATTCTCTCGGCCGAGATCATGGTAATCGCACTGAAAGAAGTCATCGAGGAACCAGTTATTTCTCGCGGTGTGATTCTGGCCGTCGTCGGGGTGCTCATCACAGTCATCGTCTATGGAGTGGTCGCTCTGATCGTAAAGATGGATGACGTCGGTCTGCGACTAGCCGAGCGACCGTCTCCCTCCTCAAAACGAGTCGGCCGAACACTAGTAACGGGTATGCCGAAGCTGCTGACCGGGCTGTCGGTTGTGGGCACCGCTGCCATGCTCTGGGTGGGTGGCCACATCTTGATCGTCGGAGCCGACGAACTTGGATGGACCGGCCCGTATCACCTCGTGCACGAACTCGAAAAGCTGGTGCATGACGTTTCAGGCATCGGAGGGGTGCTGTCTTGGCTTGTCAACACTGCCGCATCGGCGCTCGTCGGCTTGGTCGTTGGCTCACTGATCGTGGGCATCGTAATGATCCTCCCCATCGGCAAAACAAAGCCTCAACAGAGCCACTGAGCAGAACTCCCAGCTAGATCTGGCCTCAGCCGAATGGCGGCAGGCGGCCTTCTCCGGACGCCGTCGCAGCGGCAGAAGCCGCCGCAGCGGCAGCGTCGCGAATCATGGTGGCGAACTTGCCTCCGGTGATGTACGCGGTGTGCTCGAACCGCCCTGCGAAGAGCCACTGATTCCCTCTGCGGATGTAGGTGTCCTCGTAGACCGCCCCAACGTCAACAATCTCGACCTGACCGTCCCAGCGCGCACCGTTGCGGTTGAACACGTGTGCCCTGCCAGTAGCCGAGTCGGGTCCAGTGAAGCGGACCTCATGGGTCGAAGTGGAATGGAGGCAGAACTCGAACGCTGCCATCGCGTCGGGCATCCACGCAGCAAGTTCGGCGGGGTTGCCGACGATTCCGCCGGCCGAGGTGTAATCGATAACTGCGTCAGGCAGGAACAACGACTCCCAGCGCGTCCAGTTCCGGTCGTCCACTGCATAGGCGTAGGCCGTGAGCAGGTCCGTGATGGCCAAGCGGTCTGCCACCCTCTCCTGGTCATGCACCCAGCCATCTAGGGACTCTTCGGTTCCGCCACTGTGATCGTTCATTTGCTCCACTCCTCAATTACCGAGATGGTGTCGTAGTCCGTCACCGCCGTGACAGCTCGAGTGATATTTGCCTCGGTGATCGGCTGCCCGTAATTCTCGGGAGGGCAGATCAGCCACCCAATGACGAGTCCCCAGAGCGCTGCGGTTCGGCACTGCTCGAACGCTGCCTCGAGCTCCGGTGCGTCCTCGACGCCGTTCGCGCGGAGCTGCTCTAGATACTCCGCAAGCAATTCGCGTTCATGAGCACGGCGAACCTGAGGATCAAGTGAGGTCACGATCAAATAGGTGACGTCATGCGCCCAGCTTCCGCGCATCATCAACTGCCAGTCCAACAGTCCGCCACGCTCGCCAGGCAGAAGGTAGGTATTGCCTAGGTGCGGGTCACCATGCAGAAGGGTGGTCGGTGCGTCGCAGTGCCTTCTTTGCACCAGCCAGAGCAGGTCCCATAACTCGCTCAGGGTCCGACCCAAGGGGGCGATCAGATCTTGTTTGAACGGGTAACGCCCTACCTGATCCTCGATCAGTTCCAGACCAATCAGGTCAAACACCTCAAACATTCCCCCACTCATCGGGGTGGGCACCCAAGCAAGGTCACCCTCGAAACGAGGACTGTTCCAAAAACGCGCATGCAGCGTAGCGAGGTGAGCCAAAATCGACCGTACTTCAGTAAGGCTCACCGGTTCGATAGCCGAAGGGAACCGAGCTTCGCGAGCAGTCAGGTCCTCGAGTAACAGTCCGAACCGACCAGTCTTGGGGTCGAAGTGGCTGGCGAACGCTCGGGGCGCTTCGATGTTGAGTTCCTCACGCAGTTCACCGTAGAAGCGCACCTCGTTCTCATACATCGCAGCCGGTGCGTGAGGAGATGCGAGCATCGTCTTGAGAATCAGCCGACGAGGTAGTTCCGAATCCGATCCTGCTGCGTAGGTGAGGTCGAGCACGACCCGGTCGGCAGTCGACGCAACACCATCTCCACAGCGCTTGGCCTCAACGATTTCTAGATGCTCGACAACAGCATCCGGCCACCGCTCAGACAAGGCCTCTGTGAGTACTGCTGCAGAGAGTTGATTGAGGTCTGCAGGGAAAACCACGCCCGAACCTTCTGCCGTCACGAGTCAGCTCCCGGTACATGCACGAACTGCTGGCGGAACATCTCAACAGTTGTAGCAAAGGTGGCAGAGTCTGCGAGTGCACTCAGCTGGGCGAGACCCAACGCAAAGGTGATCCAGAACCAGGTCGGGTCCTCGCCCTGGCCCTCGCCGAGCGCCGACTTAGCTCCCGGACTGGCTGCGAGGCTTCTTAAGACGTCGACAATCGGGAACGGCTCCTCGCCCTGAAACACGTTTCGCAACTCTGGGTGTCGGCGCACTTCAACGTACATAGAGGCAAGGAACTCGACGTAGGTCGGATCGGCGGCGTGAAGTTCCTCAATGGCGTCGAGCAACGCTCCAGGGAAGGCAGGCTCGTCTGGAGTACGACCAGCAGACCTTTGCAGTTCGAAGATGAGCCGGTCCTGCACGTCAAGAAACACAGCCGTAAAGAGCTGAGCCTTTGAGCCGAAGTGGTTGTAAATGGCCGTGTGCGCTAGCCCTGCCGCATTGGCCACCGTTCTGTTCGAGGTGGCTGCGTAGCCTTGCGCGGCGAACTGCTTCCGCGCAGCCACGAGCATCACAGCCACCGTGTCCTCGGTGGACGTGTTCGCGGGCCGCCCCCTTCGCCTCATCGTCTTGCCAGTTGATGTCATTGGTTCCTAAACGCAATCTCAACCTGCCGTGTCAGGTCGGCTAGCGCAGCGCCTCCGTCGGCGGCGACAACCAGCCGTTCGAGAGCGCCGCTGAAGGGGATCCTCGGGTCATATCCGTCACAGACCGGCAGGGGACGCCCGACTCCGGCGAGTAAGGAGGCCGAGGAATTCGGTGTCCACAGGCCCGGCCACTCGTGCGGAAGGCGGCCTGTGCCAACCACAACTCCATCGGCCAGGGCGGCTAGGTCGACGCCACCATCAGCCTCGGGTCGCCCCAGAATTTGAAGAGTGGAGACACCCACCGGCAGCGCCACTGCCAACTCGGTCACGAACTCACTCCCAAAACTCACCGCAAAGCACAGCCGAGATTCGCTCAGGTGCCAGACCCAGCCGCCGTTGTAGTCACCCTGTTCCGCCAGAACGCCGCAGTCGGTGGCAGTCAGCGGTGCTGCAAGATGAGCCGTGATCGTGAACCCGTTGCATAGCGTTGGG
>CAMDAT010000046.1 GCA_945888825.1 Bifidobacterium breve
CGAGCGAGTGCTCCAAGCCACTGTGCAGGCAGATTCCATTGAGACTCGGGCAAGCCAAACACTGCGGATTCACCCGCCACCCGAAGGTCACATCCGCAGGCAATCATCATCCCCCCGCCCAAACAGAATCCCTCGATAGCTGCCAGAACTGGCTTGACTGAGACGCTCTCGGCCAATTCAGGGTAGGGCGGATCGTTGAAGCCTCCAGCGGCTACGGATTGGAGGTTTGCGCCGGCGCAGAACGCCCGCGTGCCGGTGGCGGTGAGCACTCCCGCTCGAAGTTCTGGGTTTTGATCAAGCTCGTTCCACGCTGCTCGGAGTGCTTTGAGGGTTGCCCCATCATAGGTATTCAGACTCTCGGGGTCATCCAATGTCACGACTAGAACCGTCTGAATTTGTTCGACCAGCACCTCGGCAGCCAAGTTGCTTACACCCTGTCGAGCGACAACATCTTGATGGCGTTGCCGCGCAGAACCTTGTAAATAACCTCGTCAGAGAGCCCGATGACCATCTTCTCGACATACTCCTTGGTAAAGGGCCAGGAGGTATCGGTATGTGGGTAGTCGGTCTCAAAACAGATGTTGTTCTCGCCCACGGCACTCAGGTTGACCAGGCCATGATGATCTGCGGTGAAGCAGCCAAAGATGCGATCCCAGTAGTAGTTCGATGGGGGCTCGGGGATGCGTTCTTTTGTATGCATCCAAGCATCGTGATGTTCCCAGACCGTGTCAGCACGCTCAAGGACATATGGGATCCATCCGATCTGGCCCTCTGAATAAGCAAGACGGAGTTCAGGGAACTCAATCAGCTTTCCCGAGAACAGCCAGTCCACCATCGAGGTGAACGCGTTGTTGAATGCCAAGGTTCCTCCCACGGCAGGAGGAGAGTCTGGGGATGCCGCTGGGTTCGTTGAGGACGACCCGATATGCATGCAGATGGTGACGGCATGATCATTGCAAGCCGCAAAGAACGGATCCCAGTACCCGGTGTGAATGCTGGGAAGCTTGAGCTTGGTTGGGATCTCAGAAAAGCACACTGCATGCACTCCCCGATTGGCGTTACGAATTACCTCGTCCGCCGCAAGCTGTGGGTCCCACATCGGAATAATGCAGAGCGGAATGTTGACCCCGTTCGAGGGCTCGCACCATTCCTCCACCATCCAGTCGTTGTAGGCACGCACGCAGGCCAAAGCCAAATCTTTGTCTTGCCCCTCCATAAATGTCTGCCCACAAAAACGCGGAAAGGTTGGGAACGGTAGCGAGCCGTCGACCCAATTAACCTCAAACTCTTTGACTCGCGCGTCTCGGTCATAACAACCCGGCCGCATCTCGTCATAGGTGAGCGGAACCATCTGCATCACCGTTCGATCGAACTTACTCAGGTCGCCGCCGGGAGTGGCTGAAAGCGGAATCGCAACGAAGCTCTTATGCACGTAGATGACCCGATCCTCGTATACCCAGTAGTCGCCGGGTTGCCCATCTGGATCCATGGTGTTGTCATAACGAGCGCCCGCCTTGTGAACAAAAGGCCCCCAGTTGGCTCGCTCAACTCGAGGGCCCTTCTCTCGATGTCTCTCGGGCAGCCAGGTCTGCCACACATGAGGTGGCTCTATGACATGGTCATCGACGCTGATGATCTTCGGTAACTCCATAGCAAGCTGCTCCACTCATTCGCGATTCCTCGGCTTGCCCAACAGGGTAGCCTTGTAACTGACGTCCATGTCAGTTAGATGGGGAGCCACTATGAACATCGATCCGAAAACGCTCGCAGCACCACGCGAACGTATGGCTTCGACCGTGGCCGTAGACCCCGTCACCTCTGAAGTGATTCGTGGCGAGATGGAGACAGTGTGTTTTGAGATGGCCGTGTTCGTTTCGCGCACGGCCACCACTCCGATTCTGAATCAATCGAATGAGCGCAATGCAACCATTCTGGATGCGAGCGGCAGGCTTGCTGCGTTGTCAGTGGGCATCCCGCAATTCATGCTTACTTCTACTCTGCCCGTTCGTTTTGCCTTGGACTTTTTGGGTCCGGATGAATTTCGACCTGGGGATGTGTTCGTTTCAAACGATCCGTACCACGGTGGCGGTCACCTTCCTGACTACAACGTGTTCGCACCGATTTTCGCTACAGACAGCGACGGCAGTTCTAAAATGGTGCTTATCGCAAGCATTCAGTGTCATCACGGCGACACTGGCGGCGCAGTACCCGGCGGATACAACGTGACTGCGAACGACGTCTGGGGTGAGGGATCACGGTGGCCGGTAGTCAAGGTTGTTGATCAGGGAGTGGAGCGTCGCGACGTGCTCTACGCGATGGCGGTAAACAACCGTCTACCCGATCACGCTGGCGACCTTCGGGCACAGATCGGCGCAGCGCAGTTAGCAGTTCGGCGGCTTGAGGACATGATTTTGCGTCATAGCGCAGACACCGTCGAGGCCTCGGTGAACTACATGATCGATTACGCCTCGCGACGCTTTCGAGAGGAAGTCTCAGCCTGGCCCGATGGCTCATATTCGGCGGAGTGCTTTGTGGATCACGATCCGCTCGGAAACCCAGACGTGCGATTGGCCTGCACGATCACGGTGGCGGGAGAGGACCTCTGTATTGACTTCACCGGGTCCGATACCCGACAGGAACTGCAGGCTTGGTCGACCTACGGGAACACTCGGGGCTACACCGTCGGCCAAATCGCAGCGATGATGGATCCAGACATACCTAAGAACGAAGGCTTCTTCGAGTCCATTGAACTCATCATTCCCGAGGGGTGCGTACTCAATCCCGTTGCGAATCGCCCAGTATCAGCCGGGACCCATCACCCAGGCGCGGAAGTGGGCGAGGTAATTGCACTCGCGCTTCAAGGGGTACTTCCTAAACGGGCTGTACCGCAGGTGTACAAAACGGGGATACCAACGGTCATCATGGGAACCGACCCGCACACGGGACTGCAATTCACTGACCATTCAGCCGAGGTGTATGCCGGTTGGTGCAACGCCGCATACGGGATGGATGCATGGGGTTGCCAAGCGGCTGCCTTCGGAAATTTATGGAAAGCCACTGCTGAGATCAACGAAAGCCTCTACCCACATATTCAATGGGCTCGGGATTACCGCACTGACTCTGGTGGCGCTGGCGAGTGGCGCGGGCTGTGCGGAAGCCATTACGTCAAAGAGGTTCGAGTTGATGCTCGCGTCTACACCTATGTAGTTGGAATGAAATACCCCATGCCTGGAATTGCCGGTGGCCACAGCGGTGAGCCAAACAAGTTGGTGCTGCGAGACGGTGATGCAGATGAGGTCGTGGTTGCGCACACTGCTGACTGGCTTCCGCTCGCTGCAGGCCAACGCATTCGCTATGACTACGGGGGTGGCGGCGGATGGGGGGACCCACTCGATCGCGATCCACAAGCGGTGCTTGATGACGTCCTCGACGAATATGTTTCTCATGCAGCCGCCGAGAGCGAGTACGGCGTTGTGCTGACCGGATCACTCGATGATCTGAGCCTGGCGCTCGATCTTGCTCAAACCACAGCGCTGCGCACCGAACTCCGTGCCCAACGCCCAGATGCTGCGCAGGCAGGCGCTGCTCAGATAGACGGTGCGCAGTGAGCGGGTACAGGGTAGGGATTGACGTAGGTGGCACGTTTACAGACTTGATCTGCGTCACCCCCGAGGGTCGCGTGTTGCTCGACAAGACCGCTACGACTCCCGAGGACCAATCCGTAGGAGTGATGAACGGGCTCGCACTTCTTGCGCAACGCGAAGGTCGAGAGGTCGACGAGTTCTGCTCCCTGATCGAGGTGCTGGTTCATGGGACCACCACCGCTGACAACACGATGATCGAGATGGATGGCGCCATCACCGGGATGCTCGTGACCGAAGGCCATCGCGACGAGATCGAGATGCGGCGGGTCCACAAGGAACAAATCTGGGACCCTTCCTATCCGGCTCCCGTGCCCATTGCGCGGCGGCGAGCTCGAATTCCAATTCCGCAACGCATGGACTACCTCGGGGAGGAACTTCTCGCACTTGATGAAACTGCCGTGCGAGCGGGAGTTCAAAGACTCAAACAACTTGGAGTTGAGTCAATTGCGGTGGTCTTTCTCTTCTCTTTTGTTGACCCATCCCATGAACTTCGGGCGCGAGAGATCATCTTGGAGGAGTACCCCGAGGTGGCTCACATCTCGCTGTCTCATGAGGTCATGGCTCGCGGGCCTGAGTTCGAGCGCACCTCAACCACGCTGGTCAACGCCTATACCGCTCCGAGAATCACCATGTATGTGGAACAACTCGAACAAAAACTCCAGAGTGCCGGCTGCACAGCACCGCTGCTCCTGATGCAAGCAACGGGAGGCGTGATGCCTCCTTCGTATGTTTCGCATCGGGCAGTGACACTGCTTGGGTCCGGGCCCACCGGCGGCGTGATCGGAGCTGCTCGGGCTGCAGCCGAGGCAGGAGTCACTGAGTTTGTAGCAATCGATATGGGCGGCACCAGCTTTGATATTTGCCTCGTCCGAGACGGCCTGCCCGAGGTAAAGGCCGATTGGAACTGGCGTTACCGCTACTACATCGGCTTGCCAATGGTGGACATTCAATGCATCGGCGCTGGTGGCGGATCAATCGCCCGGGTGCGGCAGGGAACGCTTCTGGTAGGTCCCGAATCAGCCGGGGCACAGCCAGGACCAGCTTGTTACGGCCGGGGCGGGACACGTCCAACAGTCACCGACGCTGACGCCGTACTCGGGTACCTCCGACCCACCGGATTTGCTGACGGTCGCATGGACCTCGACCTTGAGGCTGCCCGAGAGGCGATTCACACTGAGGTTGCCGGGCCTCTCGGGGTTGATCTGATCGCTGCCGCTTGGGGGATCGAAAGAATCGTCAATGCAAATATGGCAGCTGCAACACGGAAGGTTCTCGCTGGCTACGGCGCGGATGCCCGAGAGCTGTCGCTGATTGCCTACGGTGGAAACGGTGCCGTGCATGCCTGGGCCATAGCCGAAGAACTCGGAGTCACTCGAGTCTTGATTCCGCGAGCGGCTCCGGTGTTCTCGGCACTTGGACTGCTCATTGCTGACTACCGAGTCGATCTGCAACTCGCGCATGTATCACCCATCAGACTTGTAGACCCAGCGCAGCTGCACCGAATGCTGACGGACCTGTCGGCAGAAGCAGTAGCTGAACTCAATCCTGCTCAACTCAATCCAGATCAGATCGAGATTCAACTGTTCGTGCAGATGGCCTACCCGGGCCAGAACTTTGACATGAGCGTTCCTGTCCCGTCTGCGGGCGAAACCTCGGAGTTCCTTGCAGAACTTATCGAGCGGTTCCACGATCAGCATCTTGCAGAGCGCGGGTTTGCGTTCCGCGAGAACAGCCCACTGCTGCGTGGCGTTCGAGCACTCGTAACTGGTAGCACTCCTCACCCGCCGACCCTTGCGGAGTCGGCAGGCGTGAAAGATCTTGAGGGTGCTCGGACGGGTTATCGACCTGTCCACTTTGGTTCCGGATTTGTGGAGTCACCCACCTTCGACGGGGGGCTCCTCGGCGCTGGGATCAGGGTTACGGGCCCAGCCTTGATTGAGGAGCGATTCACCGTGATTGTGATTCCACCTGGGTGGACTGCCGAGCTGCTCGAGAGTTCCTCCTTTGAGTTGAGCAAGGACTAACTCATGCAAACTGGTCTTACCCCAACCCAAACGCTCAGTCTGATCGCGCTCATGAACAAGTTGGTTCCGGGTGATGACCTTTCTCCGGCCGCCGGGGATTCTGGCGGGGCCGAGTACGTGAACATGTTGCTCACCGCATTCGACTACGACCCTCCCCATATTTGGGCGGGGGGGCCGTTCTCTGGCCGGCACGGGGGCGCAGCAAGTTTCGAGAACTGGCTTGAGCTTGGGCCGTGGGAAATCCTCGCTTGGAAGTCCCGGATTGAGGATCTCAACAACCAGTACCACGCAGGCTTAGATTCGCTCGGCCCTGAGCTTGCTGAGATCTCTGATGAGTTCCGCGAACTGGTCTTCACCCATGCCTGCGAGGCCCTGTACGGGGACCCGGTCTATGGGGGTAACCGCGAGATGAGCGGCTGGCTTGCAATCGACTACCGCGGAGACTCTCAGCCCAAGGGGTACACCGACCAAGAGGTCAGCGCCCCATGATGCTCGGGGCCGTTGACGGAGTAGACGCCGACGCGATCATCATTGGGTCAGGCCCCGGCGGGGCGGCTGTTGCGCATTCGCTCACTCAGGCCGGATGGTCAGTCATCTTGTTAGAGAAAGGGCGGAACCACCTGTTGTCTCTGCAGGCGCCATTTGCGCCTCTGGGTCACTTTTCGAACGACGAAATCAAGTTCACACAGCGGCACTTTTTGGGACCAGACCCAATTTTGGAACCGCGAACATTTCGACGGTCCTTAGCCGACGGCGATCGACTGCTCACTGGAGAGGTCAACAACTTGCCCTCAACTCTTGGCGGGGGTGGGGTTCATGCAGATGGAAAATTGCCGAGGTTTCGAGAGATCGACTTTGCGCTTCGTAGCGAACTCGGCCCGGTTGAGGGCGCGGACATAGCGGATTGGCCAGTGAGCTACGCAGACCTTGAGCCCTATTACGCCGAGGCGGAACAACTCGTCGGTGTTGCCGGCGAAGAGACGAACCCTTTTGCAGCCTGGAGATCTGGACCATTCCCCATGCCGCCGGGGGCCGACATGTTCGGGGCGCAGATCTCTTCGGCTGCGGCTGAGCGAGCCGGGCTTCACCCCTACCGAGCACCAACCGGGGTGAACTCGGTGGAGTACCAAGGCCGACCAGCCTGCAACAACTGCGGATTTTGTGCGTTTTATGGTTGCCCGATTGAGGCAAAAGGTGACCCCGTAGGAATGCTGCGAGCAGCGCTGGAAACTGGCCGCTGTCAGATCATTCCTTCGGCCTACGCAACTGAGATCACCACTGATCCGGCGAGAACGAGGGCCACGGGTGTTCGGTATCTGGACTTGTCGGTCGCTCCCAACGCTCAGGGAGACGCAGCAGTCCGGGAGCTTCGCGCACATCACCTAGTCCTGGCTGGGGGCGCATTCGAAACTCCGCGCCTACTCCTGCGTAATGAGCTTGGCAACTCCTCTGGTCGAGTTGGCCAACACCTGATGTTTCATTTTCAAACTCTGGTAGTCGGTGCCTTTCGGGAACGACTCTGGGGTGCAAGCCGAGGACGATCGGTTACGCATCTGCACGATGATCACATTGATGGAGACAGTGCCTCACGTGCCGCAGCGCAAGCGGCTGGGCTGCCATGGATCCGGGGCGGGATTGTTGAACATGGCAGCTCAACAGGCCCCGTCAACGAAGCACTTCTTCAAGGCGCTGGCCCTCATCATCCACTTGCCATGCGCAACTCGGAACTTCGCGAACGGCTCTGGGTCTTCACGATGCAGGGAGAGGACCTATCTCAGCAGAGCAACTGTGTGGACCTTGACCCGACGGTCCGCGACGCTTGGGGATTCGCTGCCGGCCGTGTGACCTATCAGCCACATCAGCATGAGCTCGTGACCTCGAATCACGTGGCACCCATTCTGGAAGGTGTTCTGCGTGATGCGGGGGCAGTCTGGACTGCGGGAAGCACCTCACCTCCCGTTGGCGACCATGCGGGAGCCTCACCTATGGGTCTTGCGCCGGCGAGCTACCACATTATGGGTACTGCAAAAATGGGCTTCGATCCACTCAACTCGGTCGTAGATCCGACCTCTCGACTCTGGGACCTTCCCAACGTCATCATCGCTGACAGTTCCGTGTTCCCAACCTCAACGGGCTACGGGCCAACCCTGACGCTGGTGGCCCTTGCTACTCGGGCGGCACGGCTCCTAACGGGCAATCCGCTCAGACAATCACAACCCACCTAGGTCACGAACGTGGCAGTCCCAAAATGCGGTCACCAATAATTGTTTTTTGAATCTCCGAGGTTCCGCCAGCAATCGAAGCCGCCATCGACCACAAGTACTGCCTCTGCCAAGGTCCGACGAGTGGACTCGATTCCGCTAAGACGTCGAGCGCTGCGGCAGACATCTGTTGAGTCATCTCAGTCCAAGCCAACTTGATATAACTCGATTCGGGCCCTGGCTCCTCTCCATGAGAGAGCCGAGTCAGCGTGCGCCAGTTGTGAAGCTTTAACAATCGAAGCTGAATGAATGCGGTTGCCAGTTGCTCGCTCACCTCGGGGTCGCGAAGAGTTCCCAACTCGTCTGCAAGGCAGTACAACCCCTCCAAGAAAACCTCATGCACAACTTGTTCCTTGAATGGAAAGTTGGTGCCGCGTTCGTGCGCAAGAGTGGTGTTGGCAACAGCCCAGCCGGCATCGAGTTCGCCAACTAGGTGGTCTGCAGGCACGAAGACCTGATCCAGAAACACCTCGTTGAACTCGGCTTCCCCCGTGATCTGCACCAGCGGCCGGATTTCGATTCCGGCTGCCTCCATGTCAATGACGAGGTACGAAATCCCCCGATGCTTCGGGGCATCTGCATTGGTTCTCGCTAAACAGATCCCCCAGCGCGCATATTGGGCATAGCTCGTCCAGACTTTTTGCCCCGTAACCAGCCAACCAGATCGCCCATCAGGCAAGGTTGTCGGCTCTGCGATAGTTCGAAGCGAAGCCAAATCGGAACCCGCATCAGGCTCGCTAAACAACTGACACCAGATCTCGGAAGCATCCAAAATGCTCGGGAGCCATCTGCTTCGCTGCTCGGCGGTGCCATGAGCCAACAAGGTAGGTCCGGCCAGATTCAGACCTACTCGATTGACAAGTTGCGGAGCCCCGGAGCGGGCGTATTCCATGTTGAATAGCGCGACTTGTACTGGCGTTGCATCGCGACCTCCCACAGCGGTTGGCCAGGTGATCCCGACCCAATTTGCGGCTGCTAATTTTGCCTGCCAGGCCCGTCCCCACAGAATCTCATCATCAAGATTGGCGAATTCCGGGGGGATCTGCACATGCGCAGCAAGGAACTCACGGGCTTGGTTCGCAAAGGCAAGTTCAGACTCGGTGAATGACAGATCCATCCTGTGCCCCTACAGCTCCCAAAATCTTTGGCGACCTGCCTGTTGTAACTCTGAGCGCAACTGTTGCTCATCACTGCTGGTGAATTCGCGGTAGACGACATCCCCGCGTTCACGCACCCAGAGTTGGTCGCTGCCAATCTCGGACCTGCGGTACTTCTGCGTCGAGAGCTGGCGGGTGAGCACCTTGTTGGTGCCAGTTGTGGGCAGGCTTTGAGCCACCCTGACATAACGCGGCCGCCACTTGGTCATTACCTCGGCAGAAGCATCAAGCCAGCTTGCGAATTCCGAGGGGTCAAATGTGCGACCCGGGCGCATCACCACTGCTGCCATGATCTGGTCCCCGGCGTGAACATCAGGAACGCCATAAGCCACTGCTAAAACAAAGTCGGGATGGGCAGACAGCGCCGATTCGATTGGGCCCGAGGGAAAATTCTCGCCATCTACACGGATCCAATCGGACGTCCTACCTGCAAAGTACAAGTAGCGATCCTGGTCTAGGTAGCCCAAGTCTCCTGACCAGTACCAGCCTTGGCGCGTAGCTGCAGCAGTGGCCTCTTGGTTGTTGTAGTAGCCCTCGAATGGCCCGGCACCGGCAGTGTTGACAATCTCGCCAATGCATTCGGCCGGATTGAGCAGAGACCCAGCGGCATCAAACTCCGCTGCCGCACAAGGCTCGCCTTGCTCAGAAATAATTGCAAGTGACTCACCCGCAATTCCCATCGCTCCCTGACGTGGGTCTGCGTCACGGTTCAGGGCAATGGCGCCTTCAGTAGATCCAAAGGCATCGATCACCTTGACCCCAAATCGCTCAGAGAACTGCTCAATGACCTGCGGCGATCCTTCGTTGCCGAAGGCAACGCGCAAAGAATTGTTTGCGTCATCGGCCAACTCGGTAGTCGCAACAAGGTAGGACAGGGGCTTACCCGTGTAGTTGAAATACGTGGCTTGATACTGACGCACATCCTCTAGCCAATGAGAAGCCGAGAACTTGCGGCGAAGGCCCACCGCACAGCCGGCAACAAGCGAAGGCAGCCAGCCGACCATGAGAGCATTGGAATGGAAGAGCGGCATGCAGATGTACCCAACATCAGTTGGGCCTAGCTCGAGCAAGGAAGCCAACCGATTGCCCGTGGTGAGCAACCTTCTCTGCGAACAGATCACGGCCTTGGGCGCCGATGTCGTCCCCGAGGTGAAGATCAACGCCCAAGGCGTCTCTGCCGAAGGTTCAATCCCCGCGTCGCCAGAGGGGACCAGATTCAGCGCTGCGTCAATCTCTTTCGGCTGGCGCTCATCGATCTGAGCAGTAGCCCTCTCAGTCGAAAACCGATGCGAGATCAGCAGCTCACAATGGTTGAGTTGCCCAGTGATGAGTTCGATCTCGGGCCAGTGCTCCGGCTCAGTAATCACCAGATCTACATGGGTATGAACAAGGTCTCGAACCAGATGTTCTCCAACTCGGGTGTGATTCAGCCCCACGATCGTTGACCCGCTGAGCGCTGCACCACCAAGAGCAAAAAGGTAATCAGGTGTGTTGTCGAGCAGGAGCCCCACGTGTAGGGGCCGGTCATCGTTACCGTCAGATCGCGACTGCCGACGGCTCACGAACAGCTGCGCCCAGCGCTGCGACTCGGCCACGTACTCACCGTGAGTCCAGGTCTGAGCTGCCCAGTGGATTGCTGGCCTGGCTGCGATGACAGGGTCAGAAGCGTTCGCCCTGAGCAGTTCAGCAGCATTGGGGGCTGGAAGATTTGCCTGGCCCGGAGCTGGAACTGTGATGCCCAGAGCTAGAGCTGTGACGATTGAGTCCTGCACGACATGCACTCTACTGACACCGGCGTCAGTGATGTGTTGGGCATTGCGTCTTCATCATCTACTCTGCCGTCATGGCGACTAGTCCGAGTACCCCCACTCGCGCTCGCGGACGAGCGACGAAAGCAAAGCTGATGACCGCAGGGGTTGCAGTGTTTTCGGATAAGGGGTTTCGCTCGGCTCGCGTAGATGACATCGTCAAGCGGGCGCGGATTTCGCACGGGACCTTCTACTTGTACTTCAGCTCCAAAGATGACTTGTTTGAGCAACTCGTCGCTCAAGTGGCCGAAGAACTCAAATCGCTCACTGAGTCCCTACCAATAATCCGCCAGACCCAAGAAAGCCGAGATGGGCTCGAGCAGTGGTTGGTCTCCTTTATCGAGCTGTACTCAACGTACGGCCCCCTCATTCGCAGTTGGACCGAAGCTGAGCGTGGCGGGGTTTCCACACAAGAGGACGTACTTGGCACTGTGGCGGACGCGCTCGCCCTAAAAGTCAAGATTCGCAAGCGCAAAGACTTTGATCCGCGGATAGCCTCGCTGGCATTGCTTGCCATGGTGGAGCGTGTGAACTACTTCTCTGTCACGGGTCAAGTGGATGAAGAGGCCGAGAATCTTTCTCGCACCTTGGCAGACATCATGCTGGATGCATTTTTCGGATAGCAGATTTCGCAAACACACCCGCATGAGGCGCTAACTGACGCTAGTGTCATGTTTAGATATCTGATACCGGGGGGTTTCATGCGATCCAGAATGTTAGTCACCGCAGTTTTCGTTTCTCTGCTGGCTGCAGCCTGCAGTAATTCAACTTCGGAGGGGACGACAACCACTTCTGCCGCCAAAGGCGGGGATAGCTCCGCTACCCAGGTGGCAGTCACTGCTCCTGGGGTGACGGCGGACGAGATTCGGGTTGGGGGCGTCGCCTCGACTACCAATCCGCTCGGTGGAAAGTACGGCGAATCATTTGATGGCGTGAAAGCATATTTCGCCATGGTGAACTCAGAAGGCGGCATCTACGGCCGCGACCTCACCATGGCCTCAGAACGAGATGACCAACTCAGCAACAATGACGCCGAGGTACAAGGCCTACTCGAACAAGACAACGTCTTTGCTGCGCTTCCCATGACCACGTTGTTGTTCACCGGTTCTGACCGCCTCGTTCAGTCCGGGATTCCTACCTTTGGCTGGACGATCAACCCTGAATGGCAAGGCACCACAGAGGTACCCAAGTTGAACCTTTTTGGCCAGGCAGGGTCATACCTCTGCCTCGGCTGCGAGCAACCACAGGTTGCCTACGTAGCCAAGATCTCTGGCAGTCACAAGATCGGCATACTGGCCTACAACGTTCCTCAGTCCACCGAATGCGCCGAGGGTTGGGAGAAAACCTTTGACATCTACGGAGAAGAAGCCGACGCAGAAGTGGTGTTCTCGGACAAGTCCCTGAGCTATGGGATTACAGATCTCTCCGTGCAAGTGTCAAAGATGAAAGATGCCGGGGTGGACATGGTGGTCACCTGCGTGGACACCAACGCAGTTGTCACACTGGGCAAGGAACTTAAAAAGCAAGCAGTTTCAGCGATCCAGTTTCTGCCCAACGGGTATGACCAAGCCTTCTTAGACGAGTTCGGAGACCTGTTCGAGGGTTCCTACGCCTGGACCTCTTTCGCTCCGATCGAAAGCACACCACAGCCCAAGGGCATGAAAAACTACCTGAAGTGGATGGAAGCCACGAACGGCCGAATCAGCGAAAACAGTTTGGTGGGTTGGCTCAACGCTGATCTATTCGTGACTGGCCTGCGAAAGGCTGGACCAAATTTCGATCAGCAAAAAGTGGTGTCCTCGATCAACGAAATCACCGATTACACCGCTGACGGGCTGCTGAGTTCAATTGATTGGTCAAACGAACACAACAAGCGCGGTGAAACCGCATGTGGAGCTGTTCTGATTGTGAAGGATTCGAAATTCGTCCCCGTCACTATTGCAAAGGGCAAACCCTTCTCCTGCTTCGCTTTGAATACAGGCGTACTCACCCCCACGGCTCAGTAATCACTCGTGGTCGACCTGCTGGAGTACGCGGTCAGGGGCATCCCGACAGGGTGTGTGTTTGCCCTGCTTGCAGTTGGCTTGGTGCTGACCTACAAAACCTCTGGAGTGTTCAACCTGGCCTTTGCTGCTCAGGCCTACACCAGTGCCGCAGTCTTTTATGTGCTCAGAAAAGAGCAGGAATGGCCGTTGTTCTGGTCAGCGTTCATAGCGATTGTGATTGTGGGGCCGGCGCTAGGGCTGCTCCTGGAGCGGGTGTTATTTCGACACCTACGGGGTGCGGGATCGCTAGCCAAAATGGTGACCTCTCTTGGCTTGCTGATCGCGATACCCGAAGTTGTCAAACTGTTCTTTGGCTCTGACGCCAAATCGAACCCTCCTCCCTTGTGGTACGTCCGCCGGACCGACGAATGGCTCTGGCCTCAGGGCAGCAAATTCGTCTTGGATGCAGGACAAGTCACAACCATCGTCTCCACAGTGGTTGTGGTTCTGGGCCTGACCGTATTGTTCCGATTTACCAATCTGGGACTTCGGATGCGGGCGGTAGTGGAGAGCCCGCGACTTGCAGAACTCAACGGGGTGAACGCTGAGCGGGTCTCGATGGCATCTTGGATGCTCTCATCCATGATGGCCGGACTTGCCGGTGTGCTCGTCGCACCTCTCTTCGCT
>CAMDAT010000047.1 GCA_945888825.1 Bifidobacterium breve
AGGCCGCAAGTCCTCAGAACAGTTGGGCAGAATCTGCAGCAGTTGATCCAGCGGACAGTTCTTCGCTCCGCCATCTCCGGGCAGTCTGGACTCTGGACGACGGACGCTGCTTGTACTTCGATGACGTTCGACGATTCGGTCGGATTGCAGTCGTTGCAGCTGCCGAGCACACCTCACTTGCCACGCTTGCGGCTCTTGGTCCGGAGCCATTCGATGAGTCCTTCACTCCCGAGTATCTCCGTGCGCAGATCAACTCGAGCAAACGCTGCATCAAAACGCAGTTGCTAGCTCAGAGGGTTGTGGCCGGCTTGGGAAATATTTATGTGGACGAGGCGTTGTGGAGGTCACAGGTGCACCCCTCAGCAAAGAGGCTCACTGTCAAGCAGTCAAAAAAGCTCCGGGATGATATTCGCGATGTCCTCAGCGCTGCGATCAACAACGGGGGAACCACACTGCGCAATTACCGAGATGCTGCCGGTGCAACAGGTAGCAATCAGCGGTACTTGGATTGCTATGGCAGGGCAGGTCAGGACTGCCTCCGTTGCGGATCGACCCTACAGCGGATCGTGATAGACGCCCGAGCAACTGTGTATTGCCCGAGATGTCAGAAACGGTAGCTAGGGGGGCCTGCGGAATCAAACCTAAAGCGATTCCTCATGGCGCGATCAGACGTATTGCGATACCCCTGCTAGTGTTTCAGTTTCGTTACGAAATGAAGACGATCCACGAGGTCTGTTCTCCGCTGTGAATACTTCTCTTAGTACATCCCGAGGCACTCGTTCGGTTGCTCGTCGAGCACGAACCAGGCTGTTTGTTGCTTTGGCCGCTACCGCATCTGTCGCGCTCATTGGAACAACTGCGCTTCCAGCATCTGCAGCGACAAGCGCGTTTACCAAAGACGACAACTCCAGCTTGGCCGAGCTACAGACCCAGCGCGCAGCAGTGCAGCAGAAGGCCGCTGGAAAGGCTTCACAGGTCAATGCCCTGAAGGCTTCTGATGCCCAAGTGAGTTCTGCTTTGAGTGCTCTCAACACAAACGTAAATGCACAGCAGGATCGTCTTGAAGAGGCCGAGCGGGCCGTAGCTCAGGCACAAGCCGACCAGGCAGCCGCCGAGGCTGCTCAGTCAGCCAAGCAGTCCGAACTTGATGCCCTGACAGGGCAGATGAAGGAATCGGCTGTTGACGCATATGTCTCCATGGGAAGCGCAAACAACATCTCTGTTGGAACTGACGACATCAACGACACCGTCAACAAGCGCACCCTCATGTCCGTTCGAGCCAACGAGGACATTGGCTTGGTAGAAAAGTTCCGCTCCGTCCAACAGGATCTGGAAATCCAAAGGGGCGCCGCTGCAGCCGCAAACACTCGAGCAACGGCTGGAGCTGAACAAGTTGAAGGTCGACTGAACGAGTTGAACAAGGCCTACGCAGAGCAGCAAGCTTTTGCTGCCAAAGTTGAGGCTCGGTTGAACTCGGCCCTTGCAGAGGCCGACTCCCTTGCCGCAACCGATGCTCAGTTGTCTAGTTCGATTACCTCTAAGCAGGCCGAGATTGCTAAGGCCGTGGCCGCTCAGCGCGCTGCGGACGCCGCACGAGCCGCTCAACGTGCAGCCCAGAGCAAACCAGCAGTCTCGGCCAGTGGCAGTGGTGGCGGAAGTAGCAGTGGCGGTGGCGGTGGCGGCGGCGCACCTCCGGACATCACCGGCAGCGGTGAGATCGTCAACGTTGGCGGCATCCGGATTCACCAGTCGATGGCCGGCAACTTACAGAGCCTGCTCGCTGCGGCCTCTGCCGCTGGGATTAACTTTGGCGGCGGTGGCTACCGAGACCCTGCCGGTCAGATTGCAGTTCGCAGAAATAACTGTGGATCAAGCAACTACGCGATCTATGAAATGCCGGCCTCTTCATGCAGTCCTCCGACGGCTCGTCCTGGCACCTCAATGCACGAGCGTGGACTTGCCGTTGACTTCACACAAGGTGGCAGCACCCTGAGTCGCGGCAGCTCAGGGTTTGCTTGGATGCGAGCGAACGCCTCAAGTTATGGGTTCTGCAACCTGCCATCCGAGCCTTGGCATTGGAGCTCGAACTGCAACTAGTTCGGTGAATACTGCCGACCTGTCAGCTAGAGCAATAGTGCCTAGCAGGGGTCAAACTACTTGCTTCGACAGCTAGTTCGCGAGTACTAATGGAGTACCCACATTGGGTCATCGGTGGGGAATGATTGAGTTCTGATGGCTCACGGTTAGGTAATTGGTTTGTAGAAATTGTGTTGTTGCACAAGTTGTTGAGTTGAACAAGTTGTTGAGTTGAACACAGGGGCCTCGTCCAAGACGGGAGAACTGTGGGGGTTTCCGCCGTCTCAAGGGAGTTGTCATGGGAGTTAATCGAGTTTCGTTCACCAAACGGGGAAGAACGGCCCGAACAGCAGGGGGTGTCATTCTCGCAACCTCGCTGCTCGCTCTAGGGTTAGTAACCGCCGCCACGAGCAGTAGTGGTGCGGCGCCAGTCTCGACTCAGATCGAAGCGCTCTGCGCGGGTGCAGATGCTGCATCTCTCGCACAGTTGAATAACTTCGCCGGGATTCTCGGCGGGAATACCATTCCTGTCACCCTGACAGCTACTGCGGCTGACATCCCAGAATCAGCAGCCATCGGCGAAAAGATTAACGCCCAGTTCAACTGGACTGGACAGCTCTCGCAGAAGCTCATCGATACGGCTGCCGGTCTTGGCGCCTCGATCGATGCAGAGAACATCAGCGCTCAGATGATCATCAAAGGCCCAAGCGATATTGCGTCGTTTAGCGCAACTGCGCCCGACTTGACTGTTGTCCCTGCCGTTGGAGTGCCTTCTGTCCTCAGCCTCGGGGGCATTGGCGGAGAGATCACAACAACCGGGGGCGGAATCATCACCTACCGAGTCGCCTCGGTCAGCTTCACTACCAAGTTGCTCGCCGCTGGAATCCCTGTGGTCCTCAACATCTCCTGCGCACCAACTGGGTCCAACCTGATCACCAAGACCTCGGTCAAAGACCCCGATGCACCTACGTTCACCCCAGAAATCATTCCGCTTGCCACCACAGCTGGCGGAGTAGCAACAGTCGATCTGCTGGGTGGCAACCCGCCAATTATCACCCCCGGAAAAACTCCGTTGGTTCCAGAGTCCCTCAAGATCGTTGAGGCTCCAACTGAGGGAGAAGCAACCATTACTGACGGCGTGTTCTCCTTTACTGCTCCAGCAATAGATGGTACCTACTCCACAACAGTCGAGATCTGTGGAGTACCCAAAGAAGATGCCGGTGCTCCAGGGGTCAGCGAGATCCAGAACCTGGTCCTAGGAGATAACTGGGCCCCAATCGGTAGCTACGGTTTGGACAAGCGACCAATCGCATTCAGTTTGAAGTTCGGTGGCGAAGAAACTCCCCTGATTTGGGCCTCCGACAACCTTGGTGCGCCAGAGCCAACTCCAGAAAACTGGGCCCCGGCGACTGGCCCCGGTCAGGTCGGTCGATACGCCGATCTGTTCTTTGGAAGAAGCGTGTACCGAGGAATCACCGCTGCACAGGTTCAGTCTGCGCTTGAAGGGCTCCCTAATATAGGTGCCGGAAACGTCGAGGTAGTAGCCGAGAAGAACAATGCCGCTGCGCCAAATCTAGTGACGAACTTTAAGATCAACTATCAGGGTGCATTGGCCGAACAAGATGTTCCTGCTCTGTCCCTTGGGCAGTGGTACTCAGTTCTTCCACAAGAGGCTCTGACCCGAATCAACGAGAGTGTTCAGGCCCTCATTCCTGCACCTGCAACCACCGTTCCAGGAGCACCAGCACCGGTTGATCCTCTTGGTGGACGGACGGGGCAAGCCCTCAATGACTTCATTATTGAACGTATTCTTACCGGAACGTTCACCCCAGAGATCTCAGCGGCGTTTGTGAAGGTCGTCATCATTGACCCAATCACTGCTGCTGCACCTGCTCTGATTGCTGCAATCAACGGACTGTTCCCCAAGGTGATCGATCCGGTAGCAGTTCCTGTAGTTGGTGGTGAGTCGCCTACCAAGGCTGAGCCGCTGTGCTCGCAGGGAATCATTGATGTGACCGTGACCGCTGGGGTGCTTGGAATCACCCTTGAGAACTCAGGTTCTCAAGTGGCCGGAACTAGCGATACCCAAGGACTTGGATTCGTCGGCTAACGCCACAGGGCATCTGCGCCCTGAATAGTCCATATAAAGCCAAAGCTTGGGGTGCGACCAGTGGTCGCACCCCAAGCTGCTTTTCTGTGCAGGATCGACAATCTGTTTTCAGTGTCAGACCCCCTCGGCATGATGTACTCATGATGAAACGCATGTTCGATTCCACCACTCGCAGAGCAAGCAGTCGCAGGGCTAGCGCCATTCGCGTTGGACCAGACTTACTCCGGCATCGAGCAACTGTTGTTCGCTGGGCCCTAGCTCATGGCCACCCAGTGGACCGCGACTCGCTAGCAGTCATCATCAACTCAGCATCGCTACCCACTCCAGGTCAGGTTGGCCTGCACTGGACTGCTCAGAGCGTGAACACACTCCTTACTCAGGGTTGCAGTAACTGGTGCACTGCTCACGGGGTTCGCTACCCAGACAATCTGAGTCGCACCCTCACTACTTACTTGCGCTACCTCGGGGCATTCCGCTTACTCGACGCAGATTCCGACCCCATGATTGCTCTCAAGCGCTCGGTGGCTGAGTTCGACAAAGAGAATTGCGAGCAACTGAATCAACAGCTCACAAAAGAGTCCACCAGAGGAAGAGCAAAATCTCGTCACCCCACTGCCCAGTTGCAGTTCCTAGCTCCCGTACTTCCGCTGCATTAGGCCAACCCACCGACCCACCGACCCACCGCTACGGCCAGCTTGCGGCGATTAGATACCAAAAAAGGCCAGAAGTTCGTCTAGCCCCTTGTAGGTGGCCTTATTCGGCCAGTTATGCCCAACTCCTGGCAGTCTGACAAGTTCAACTCGGGTACCCGCCGCACAGGGTTCCCAGACTGAGCGCTCCACCCCAGAGGTCTCTACGGTGACAGCAGGCTGTGCTGGGCACCCATCCGCCACAGCCCAAGCGGCCACCGAAATCGGCACACTTGGAAAGGTTGCCGAGCTCAGGATCTGCGCCACCGTCGGCTTACCATCAAAGGGCACCACCGGGTCTGGGTCTGCATGCTGATGGAAGAGTGAAATTGGCTGTTGGGGTTTACAACCGGTCAGGTTGCTCCCCGCGATCGGAGCGACTGCTTGGTAGACCCCAGGCCGAGAACAGGCCGTGTAATACGCCATGATTGCCCCGTTAGAGAACCCTGCCAGGTAGAGCCTCTGAGCATCTGCATTCGGCTCCGCGCTCACTTGGGCGACAACCTGATCTAAAAACCCCAGATCATCAATCCCCAGCAGGCTGGCCGGTGGGCAACACGGCCCAACATTCCACGAGTTCGCAACCCCTTGGGGAAAAACCGCTAAAAAGCGGTCCTGGGCAACAGCTTGGCGCCAACTCGCAGCACTCAGCATCCCCCGCCGATCAACGCCGAGTCCGTGAAGGGCCACCACAATTGGCAACTTCTCCGTCGGCTGAAGGTCTTGGGGAGCAACAGTCAGATACTCACGCTGGATCAACCCCATCTGGATCACGTGATCAACCACATCTACTGCCGCAGCCTGGTCAGTGCCCCCCGTTGGTGGCTGCTGCTGTGTTGATGGCTGCTGTGTTGAGGGCGGGAGCGTTGACTTGGGTGCGACTGCCACACTGCTTTGCGAACTGCTGACTTGCGACGCGGCCTGTTGACGAACCGCAAGAGTCACCAACACAACAAGCATCACGGCGGCTACGGCAATAACGCCCAGAAGAATTTTAGTAAGTGATCTGCGGCTCTCGGCCACATGCCCTCCGTCGCAAGAGCCACTCGGTGGCCCACTCGTGTGGGAACAAAGTCTAGGCGGGTGACAGATTGCTCCCGGTTCGCTTTTCTGACGGGTCGTCAGTCACGGTAGCTTTGGCAAGGTGAGCGAACTACTTACTTCCGAAATAGTTACCGGCACGGATCAGCCCACCGAGGCGGAGTTTCGTGCCGAGATTCGTCAGTGGATGCAGGATCACCTGTGCGGAGAGTTTGAGGTGCTTCGCCACCGCGGCGGTCCTGGCGATGAGCATGCCTTTGTTCACGAGCGCATGGCTTGGGAGCGCGAGCTAGCAACTGGCGGCTGGACCGGCATTGGTTGGCCGAGTGACCACGGCGGCCGGGGCTTACCCATCAACTTAGAAGTCGCGTTTCACGAGGAGTACTCCGCCGCGGGAGGCCCAGGGCGAGCCGGGCTCATTGGTGAGGGACTCCTTGGTCCTACCCTGATCCACTTTGGAACTCCCGAGCAACAGCAGCGCTTTTTGCCGGGAATTATCGCTGGCACTGAGTTTTGGTGCCAAGGCTATTCCGAGCCCAACGCTGGCTCTGACCTAGCAAATGTCAAAACTCGAGCCTGGCGCGATGGCGATGACTGGGTGATTGAGGGTCAGAAGGTCTGGACCTCATTGGCACAGTGGTCAGACTGGTGCTTTGTGGTGTGTCGCACCGAGGAAGGTTCGCAGCGTCATAAGGGACTGTCCTACCTCCTGGTTCCGATGAAGCAGCCCGGAATTGAGATTCGCCCGATTCGCCAAATCACCGGAACGGCTGAGTTCAATGAAGTGTTCTTTGACGGAGCACGCACCTCGGCCGACCTGTGCGTGGGTGCGCCGGGTGAGGGCTGGAAGGTTGCCATGGGAACCCTCGCATTCGAGCGAGGCGTGCTCACTCTTGGCCAACAAATGGCCTTCAACCGTGAACTCACCGAGATCACCGAGACTGCCCAAGAACTCGGAATGACGACTGACCCAGTCATGCGTCAGCGCCTTGCCGCAATGTGGTCTCGCCTGAAGATCATGCGCTGGAACGCATTGCGAGCGCTGCGAGTAGATGACGATGTTGAACTGCCACGTGAGGCCATGATCAATAAGTTGTACTGGGCTGACCTGCACCGAGACATGGGCGAACTCGCAATGGACGTACTGGGCGCAGGTGCTCTGCTGACTCGCTACTCCGAGGCACATGAGGGTGACGCTGGTGAGCTAGAGATGGGACCCGAGCACAAGTTGTTCTTCTTTAGCCGCTCAGACACTATCTACGGCGGTTCCGATGAAATCCAGCGCAACGTCATCGGCGAGCGGGCACTCGGCCTACCTCGCGAGCCCCGCTAGCCAACTCAGACCCGGAGAATTCACATGACTAAACCAGCACCTACTCCCGCCGAACCAGCAGGCCACGCCCTGCTGCACAACCGAACGGTGGTCATCACGGCCGCTGCAGGCAGCGGGATCGGCGGATCGTTAGCACGACGATGCATGCTTGAAGGTGCAAAAATTGTCATCTCAGATGCCCATGAGCGCAGGCTGAACGAAACTGCGGACGCTCTTGCCGAGGAGTTCGGAACTCGACCTGCAACGTTCCGCTGCGATGTGACAAATGAAGATGATGTGCAGGCCCTCGTTGCAGGAGCACTGGCGGATCTGGGCCATATCGATGCTTGGATGAACAATGCCGGCCTTGGCGGCAACGGCCTGATTACCGAGATCACTGATGAACAGTGGTCGAAGGTGATCGACGTGACCCTGACGGGAACCTTCCGCTGCCTACGCGCCCTGCTACCGCATCTGTATGAGCAAGGCCATGGCGCAATCGTCAACAATGCTTCGGTGTTGGGTTGGCGTGCCCAAGAGAAGCAGGCTCACTATGCGGCAGCAAAAGCAGGAGTCATGGCACTCACTCGCTCTGCTGCCATCGAGGCCGCCGAATTCAACGTTCGCGTGAATGCAGTAGCGCCAAGTCTGGCGATGCACGCCAACCTGGCCAAGGTGACACCGCCAGGACTCTTGGAAGAACTGGTAGCGAAAGAGGCGTTCGGCCGAGCGGCTGAGCCTTGGGAGATTGCCAACGTGATGGTGTTTCTTGCAAGTGATCTTTCGACCTACCTCACTGGTGAAGTCATCTCTGTATCGAGCCAACACGCATGAGCGATCCAAAAGCTGCGACGGTTGTGGCATCGCCCACTGATCTTCTGGGCCTTGCAGGTGCAGATCTTGGAGTAACGCCCTGGGCGCCGGTCACTCAGGATCAGGTCAATCTTTTTGCTGATGCCACAGGCGATCACCAATGGATTCACGTTGACGTTGCCCGAGCAACAGCAGAATCTCCCTTTGGCGGCCCAATTGCCCACGGGTACCTGACCTTGGCCTTAGTGAACTTGTTCTTGCCGCAGCTTCTGCAGGTCAACGGAACATCTATGGGTGTCAATGTGGGACTCGACAAAGTGCGCTTCCCTGCGCCGGTTCTCACTGGGTCGCTGCTGCGAGGCCGAGGCCAAATCATTTCCGTCGAAGAGGCTAAAGGCGGGGTGCAGGCAACCGTTCGGGTCACGATTGAGATTCAAGGACCACAGGGCGAGCCGAGCCCAAAGCCCGCTTGTGTGGCCGATACGGTGAGCCGTTTCTTCCCCTAACTCGGCAGCAGCGGAGTTATTGGCTGTTCCTCAGTTGGCCCACCTTGTTACTGCTCGGTAACCTGACGGACTCGCAGACAACTCAGTCCGGCGAAATTTTCCGATTCAACACTTAGGGAGCCCCACATGACCGAGGCCGTGATCGTCTCTACTGCCCGCACACCTATCGGCAGAGCCGGTAAAGGTTCCCTGAAGGACATGCGTCCCGATGACCTGTCTGCCGGAATCATCGAGGCCGTACTGGCCAAGATTCCTGCGCTTGATCGCACCGAGATTGAAGATGTTCTGTGGGGTTGTGGTCAGCCGGCAGTGGAGTCAGGCCACAACATCGGTCGCGTCTCTGCAGTATTGGCGGGACTCAGCAATGTCCCCGGAGTGACCGTTAACCGCTACTGCTCCTCCTCGCTCATGACCATCCGCATGGCAGCACATGCCATCAAGTCTGGCGATGGCGACGTGTTTATTGCAGGTGGCGTAGAGACCATCAGCCGCCATCAGTTGCATATGCAGCTCGCCGACGGACCAAAGAATCCTATTTTTGCCGAGGCCGAGGCACGCAGCGCCAAGCGCGCCGAGGGCGGAGCACCCGTGTGGACCGAGCAGCCGGGCCTGCCAGACGTCTACTTGGCCATGGGCCAGACTGCAGAAAACGTCGCCCAGCTTGAGAATGTCTCACGCGCCGACCAAGACGAGTTTGCATGCCGCAGCCAGAACCTGGCTGAGCAGAGCCAAGTCAGCGGATTCTGGGAAGCAGAAATCACCCCAGTGACTACTCCCGACGGAGTAGCAAGCTCCGACGACGGCATTCGCGCCGGAACCGTGCTTGAGAAGCTAGCCAGCCTCTCCCCCGTGTTCCGCCCCGATGGCACTGTGACTGCCGGTAACGCCTGCCCGCTGAACGACGGCGCAGCAGCAGTTGTAGTCATGAGCGATACCAAAGCAAAGGCGCTCGGCCTGACCCCGCTCGCCCGCATCATCTCTTCTTCGGCAACTGGCCTCAACCCAGAGATCATGGGCATGGGACCAGAAGCTGCAATCCTGAAGGCACTCGCCCGAGCCGGCATGACTGTGAATGACATTGATCTGTTTGAGATCAATGAGGCCTTTGCTGCACAGGTGCTGCCATCTGCTCGCAACTTGGGCATCCCGATGGAGAAGCTCAACACTCGCGGCGGTTCCATTGCGCTGGGCCACCCCTTTGGCATGACTGGTGCTCGCATCATGACCACGCTGATCCACAACCTGCAGGAGTCAGATAAGACCTTCGGCGTTGAGTCCATGTGCGTGGGTGGCGGCCAAGGTATGGCCATGGTGATTGAGCGCCTGAACTGAATCGACAACACGCATGATTCGCGAGGATCAAGAGGTTGTTTTCGACTCTTCAGGCGTGAGTATTCACGCGAGCTTGCGCCTGCCGGACACGGACACCGCAGCAGTTCCGGGCGTGCTGATTGTTGCTGGTAGTGGACCAGTTGATCGAAATGGTTCTGTCGGGGTGCCGGGCACCCCGACAGAAATCCATATGGATCTCTACCGATGGATAGCTGAACTCCTAGCAACTCAGCGCATCGCCTCGATCCGCTACGACAAGATCACCTCGGGTGCCACCGGAATCGGCAGTTACAGCGAGGACCCAGCAAAGCTCGTTGCCCAGAGTTTCGACAAGATCTTTGTCGATCCGGCTCGAGCGGCTTTGGCTTATCTAGCCGAACAGCCCGGCGTTGACCCTCAGAAGCTTCTGGTCCTCGGCCATAGCGAGGGCGGCCTCATAGCAATGCTGCTTGCATCAGCAGATGCTTCTGGTCCTGCGCCCGCTGGACTCATCCTTGCCGAGCCCTCGTACGCGAGATTGTTAGATGTGGTTTCTCGGCAGCTAGCTGAGCAGATTGCTCTGGCTTCGATCAGTTCTGCGGATAAGGCGGCTCTCACGGCTTGGGCTGATGCTGGCATTGCTGAAATCCGAAACAGCCCAGATCTGAGCGAACCATCAACGCTCGCGCCTGCTGTAGCCGAGGCCGAAGGCGAGACTGGCACATCGAACGAGACAGTCACATCGAAAGAAACTCTGCAATGGAGAGAGACTGTGCAGTCGATTGTTTTTGGACGGATGCGCAATGAACTCATCAAGTCCGAAGACGCACTCATTCCCGTCAACCTTGCAGCAGAGTTGAACCTTGCAGTTCTGATCACCGCAGGCACCAAAGATTTCAACACTCCGGCGTTACCGGGGGGTCTGCCTGGTTCGGGAGTTTCGGCACTCGCCGACGCAATTCCACAGGGCCTCGGAACCTATGTGGAAATCCCAAATATGACGCACATCCTTCGAGACATTGGCGAAGCGGATCCGATGCAGGTTCCCCTGCCTCAGCAGATTGAGCATCCCTACTCGAGCCAATTTGAAGAAACGCTCGGGTCTTTTCTGGACCGTTGGATCAGCTAGCGCCGTACACCGGGGTTGGAACTGCAGCCTCAGAAATCAAGTCGGCAACGACTGCGCCAACCTCTGCGGGGTCCCAGCGGGCACCCTTGTCAAAGCGTGGGCCGTGGTTATAGCCCTCGGCCAGACCGATGATGCCACCCTCGACCTCGAACACGCGGCCAGTGACTGCAGCAGACTCTGCCGAGCCTAACCAGACCACCAGAGGCGAGACATTTGCCGGGTCCATTGCATCAAAGGCACCTTCTTCAGCCTCGGCCATCATGTCCTTGAAAGCTTCCTCGGTCATGCGGGTTCGAGCCGCTGGTGCGAGAGCGTTAGCAGTGACTCCAATCCGACCAAGTTCTGCTGCTTGCACCAAGGTCAGGCTTGCGATTGCACCCTTGGCCGCCGAGTAGGCAGCCTGAGCAATTGACCCCATCAGGCCAGCGCCAGAGGAGGTATTGATAATGCGCGCATCTACGGTTTCACCGGCCTTGGATTTTGCTCTCCAGTAACTCGCCGCATGGCGTGCTGGGGCGGCGTGGCCCAACACATGAACTCGCAAAACCGCTTCCCACTCAGCCTGCTCGGAGTTGACGAACATGCGGTCACGCACGATTCCAGCGTTGTTCACCACCACGTCAAGACCGCCAAAGGTATCGATGGCAAGTTGCACCATCTCCCCGGCTGAATCCCAATCGGCCACGTCATGGCCTGAAGTAATGGCCGAACCACCCGATGCAGTGATCTCGTCAACTACTGACTGAGCGGGTGTATCGGAGGGGTCCGATCCGTCTTGGGCCACCCCAAGGTCATTCACGACCACCGAAGCCCCTTGTCGAGCAAACTCAAGTGCATGCTCGCGACCGATTCCTCGGCCTGATCCAGTAATGATGACTACACGACCGTCGCAAATGCCCATAGATAAGAATCTGACACCTCAGGAGCCACTTGCACAAACTGCAAGTGCACAGAATTTGCTTTCAGCAACAACCACTGCAGAGCCTCTGCATGTGACTAGAGTATTTTCACTTCGCGTTCCTAGTCTTCATCCCCCGACTAGCCCCCATCCCCCGACTAGCAAGGTGACTCATCCCCATGTCTCTGATGCTCATTAGCCTTATCGCAGCTGTCTTGATGTTGAGTTGCCTGTTTGTTGGTGCCACCTGGGGGATTCGCGTGGGCCGCACCGAAGGCCTAGCCGCTGCACGCACTCTCACCCAAGAAAACTGGGTCGACCTGCTTGAAGTGTCCGTGAACTTGCAACAGGCGCGATCCGCTGCGGTGGATCCGCTAGCAGTGCAGCCGGCACCAGTTCAGGCAGCACCCGAGGTCCTTCACCCTCCGAAGACCTGACACTGGGGCGTTGAGAGCGACTTGCTCGGGGTGATCTAGCCTGAGCGTTCAACGCAAACTCAGGGAGTTTCATGCGCTTTGGCGTCACCATCTTTGCCACAGATCAGTCAATGGGCGTGGCGGAACTCGCCCGTGCGGCAGAGGATCGTGGGTTCGATTCACTCTGGGTTCCGGAACACACACACATTCCGACCTCGCGGCGCACTCCCCCACCCACCGGTACGGCGGTGCTTGATGAGGAGTACAAGCGCACAGTAGATCCCTTGATCTCATTGGCAGCAGCGGCTGCAGTGACTTCAAAAATCCGGCTCGGCACGGGCGTCATGCTGCCCGCCCAACGCGAGCCGCTCGTCACGGCCAAGGCAATCGCAACACTGCAGAACTTGTCAGCTGGTCGATTCGAGTTCGGGGTCGGCTTTGGTTGGAACGAGGACGAGATGGCAGACCACGGCGTGGTCTATCGAACGAGACGAGCCCACGCACGAGAGCACATGCTCGCAATGCAAGAACTCTGGAATAACGATGTCGCATCCTTTCAGGGTGAGCATGTCAACTTTGCCGACACGTGGTCTTGGCCAAAGCCCGAGGTGTCCGTTCCCGTGCTGATTGGTGGCGGAGCAGGACCAAAGATGTTTGCTCATATCGCTGAATACGCGAACGGGTGGATTCCAATCGGAGGAGCCGGCCTTGGGGAATCAATCCCGAAATTCCTAGCTGCAGTAGAACAGGCTGGCCGAGATCCGCAGACCATGCGTGTGGTCCCGTTTGGGTCACATCCAACAGCTGAACAGCTGAACTACTTCGCCTCCATCGGCGTGAGCGAATGCGTCTTCCGCCTTCCCTCCGCCCCGCAAGCTCAGGTCATGGAAGTTCTCGATCAGCAGGCAGTCCTGATTCAAGACTGGATAGCTGTCTAGGATTCAGGTCGGTTCAACACGCAACAGCCGAAGAGAGCAAGGAATCCTCATGCCCGATATGCCAAGCAAAAAAGAGCTTCGCAAAGGTCCAGACGACCACGGCTTTCAGTTGAAT
>CAMDAT010000048.1 GCA_945888825.1 Bifidobacterium breve
GCTGGGGTCGATCTGATCCTGCATGGCAGCTTTATGGATGAACCTGCACTCGAGGCAGTGGTCGAGGCGGGAGCGGCTCTCGCACCTACCTTTACGTTCTTGGCAAACCTGGCTGATTATGGCGCCAAGGTTGGAGCGGGCACCACTCAAGTGGACCTGTTTCGTGGAGAGATTCAAGCCACTGCAGCCATGATGCTTCGGGCCCATCAGGCGGGTGTTCACCTGCTCTGCGGGTCAGAAAGCGGCTTCTCCCTGACTCCCTATGGGCATTGGCACGCAAGGGAACTCGAGCTATTCGTGTCACAGATCGGCCTGTCTCCACTCGAAGCGATCACCTGTGCAACGCGCAACGGTGCACTGGCTCTTCGCATGCAAGAGGGCTCAGTTGGAGTGCTCGCCAAGGGTGCCGCAGCCGACGTGTTAGTGGTCGACGCCAACCCGGCTGTTGACGTTTCGGTGCTCGGCAATCGAGCCAACCTTGACTACGTGTTTTCTCGAGGAGTTTCAGTTGACCTGACGGCACCATGGCCAACCCGAGACGCACTCCCTGGAGAGCAAGTCGGACGGTGGTCGGAGCAGTTGCTGACACGTGACCGTGCCGAGGCAAACGAGTCAGGCGCAACGCAGTGACTACACAAGGCGTCACCGTTCACAAGACGCTGATCGTGACTGGAGCTGGAAGCGGCCTGGGGGCGGCAATCGCTCAGGCAGCGGCTGTTGCAGGCTGGCGGGTTGGGGTGCTCGATCTTGATGGCAACGCAGCACAGAGTGTGGCGAAGCGAATCGGTCATGAGTCGGTCGCACTGCAGGCTGACATTGCCCAAGAACTGAGCGTGCAAGAAGCGCTGGAGCAGTTTGCTCAGGCCACATCGTCGGTAGCCCCTGATGCCCTTGTCTGTAACGCCGGGATTGTTCGGTTTGGTCCGCTTCTCGATGCATCTCTGGAAGATTTTCGGCAAGTTGTTGATGTGAATCTGACTGGCACATTCATTACTGCACGCGCAGTTGCGCGCCGCATGATTGCAGCCGAGCAGCCTGGATCAATTGTTACGGTGACCTCTATGAATGGGGTTGCTCCGGGGCCAAATTCTGGTGCCTACGGCTCAACCAAAGCAGCCGTTGCGCTCCTCACTCAGCAGATGGCTCTTGAGTGGGGCCCCTTTGGAATTCGTGCAAACGCGATTGCTCCGGGTCTCATCAACGCGGGCATGTCCGAGCCGATCTATGCAGATGATGAGATCCGTGCTCGTAGGGAGAGCCGAGTGCCGTTGCGGCGTTTGGGTGCTGCGGAAGAGGTAGCAGCAGCTGCACTCTTTTTGCTGTCTGATGCTGCGAGCTACATCTCGGGAACCGAACTGCTTGTTGATGGGGGAGTGACCATGAGCGTGATTGCTTCTCTGCCACGGCCGCAGTCCGTTGATTCAGTTGGTGAGGGTCTTGCTGGGCAGCCAACCAACGCACTGGACCTCGAGCGTGATCAGTAATGCGCAACCTTTTGCTCTCCGGTGGTCCAGGCCATGACTTTGAGCAGACTTCGGCTGCGCTAGCCAAGATTCTGGCGAGTTCAGATATAGCTACCGAGATCGTCACCGATCCCGCCCACTTCTTTGATCTGTTGCAACTTGGTACGAACGGGCAGATTGAGCCATGGGACCTGATCACGGTGAACGCTCTGCGCTGGCAGATGGGTCAGGATCGCTACGCCGAACAGCGCACGGAATGGGAATACGCAATCCAAGAGAATGATCTTGAGTTGATAACAGAGTTTGTGAATTCAGGAGGAGGTCTTTTGGCTCTTCACACTGCAGTGATTTGTTTTGATGCTCACCCCCTCTGGCAGCAGTTGACGGGAGCGAGCTGGAACTTCTCTACGTCTTCACACCCGCCAGTAGGGGAGTTCGAAGTCGCAGTTACGCAAGACGGGCTCAAGCATCCATTGACTGCTGCTGCGGAGAACTTCTCTATTGCCGACGAGCTCTATGGGTTCTTAGATCAAGTTCCCGGCCTCGCCCCGTTGCTGACCGCTCCCTATCTCGACAGAGATCAGCCGTTGTTGTGGGCTCGGTCGCTCGGTAAGGGGCGAGTGGTCACTGACCTCTTGGGCCACAGCGTTGAATCCTTGAGCAATGCAACCCATCAAGGCATCCTTGTTCGCGCTGCACACTGGGCGGCTAGAGAATCTGAGCCGTTGCAAACTCATTCGGTTGGCAGTACCTGATGTCGGATTCAGGCCCAGAAAAGCAGCCCGAAACTATTACTGTCACTTCCTACGAGCAGGCCCGTGAAGTGTTCAGACAGAAGGACCTTCGCCAGGCTCTGTACGACGCAGGTGATGTAGTGATGGCCGACGTGTTGGTCAACCTGCACGGTGATGATCACCGGGCGCGTCGCAGGTTAGAGAACCGTCTGTTTAGAAAAGACACGCACCTTCGCTATGAACGAGAACTCTTCCCTCCGCTGCTTGAGGCGACTCTGGCCCCGGCAGTTCTGGCCGGTAGGGGCGAACTTGTTACGTTGAGTCATCAGATCATGATGAATCTGGCGGCGCTAACTGCGGGGGTGGATCGCCCAGCGGGGACACCCGAAGAGACCCTTCGCCTGTACGCATACCTCATGACTTTTATCGAGGGTGCAACGCTTGCGCATTACAGCGGAGATGTTGCTGCCAAAGAGGCCCAGGTGGCTCAGGCCCTAAAAGATTTTGATCGCGAGTTTTTGCAACCCTCAATTGCCCGGCGCTCAGCATTACTCGACGAGCTTGAAGCCAATCGGATTTCAGAGGGTGACCTTCCCCAAGATGTGCTGACCACTCTGCTCCGTAACCAAGACCAGCTTGAATTGCCCGGCGATGTGCTGCTGCGAGAAGTGTGTTTCTTCTTGTTGGCCGGGGCTCATACCTCGGCCACTGCGTTCCTCAGAACGCTGGACCAAATCTTTGTCTACGCAGACTCACAACCCGAGTTAGCTGAGCGTGCAAAGAGTGACCCAGTATTTCTCCAGCGGTGTGTGCACGAAACCATTCGACTGAATCCATCGAGTCCCGTAGCCATGCGCTGGGCCGTTCAGGACCTTGTGCTGAGCGACGGCACCCAAGTATCTGCTGGAGACAAAGTCATCATTGATTTGATGGCCGCAAACCGAGACCCGCAGGTATTCGGTGAAACAGCAGGACAGTTCCAACCGGAGCGCAGTCTCGACCGGGGCGTCGCCCCGTGGGGGCTGAGCTTTGGACTCGGTATGCACGCATGTATCGGACAAGACCTAGCCGCTGGCGTGGACCCAACCGGGCTACCCCCAGAGGCAGAACACTTGTTGGGCCTTGTACCAGCCACCGTGTCGGCTGTGCTCCGTGCCGGCGGCCGACCTGATCCTGAGGCAGCAGCCAAGCTCGACCCGCTGAGTGCAAGAAATTATTGGAGCGAGTACCCCGTGCTATTTGGTGATGGCGCGCCATGATCGATCTTCACGCTCACGTGGTCTTAGAGAACAGTTTGGGAGCATGCGGAGCCCATGGCCCCGAACTTCATGAGGGAAATCCGGAGTGCGGAGACCTGCCGTACTTTCGAGTTGGTGACTATGTTCTGCACGGAGTGAAGTACCGCGGGTCAGCGTTTATGGACCTTGACCTTCGACTAGCCGCGCTGGACGAACTTGGTATCGAACTGCAGGTTTTGTCACCGAACCCGCTCACCTATTTCTCGGGGGTAGATACCCAATCGGCAACACGGTTCGCTCAGACTCACAACGATGCATTGGCTGCACTTGTTGCGCAGGCTCCGGGTCGCTTGGCTGGTTTGGCACAGTTGCCCACCCAGGACCCTGCCATGGCCGTGGTTGAGTTGCATCGTGCAGTCAAGGAACTTGGTTTGCTCGGTGCCTATATTGGGACCGACCTTGGCCGTCCGCTTGATGACCCAGAGTTCGATCAGTTGTATGCGGCCTGTGTGGAACTCAACGTTCCGCTCTTTTTCCATCCTGCCCCTGATGGCATTTCTGCTCCCCGACGAGATGAGCGGTTGGCCCGCTTTGATGGTGACCTGTGGTTGGGGTTTTGTTACGAAGAGACCCTTGCAGTCTCCACGTTGATTCTGGGTGGAGTGCTGGATCGTCACAGCGAACTAGATATCTGTATCTCGCATGGTGGCGGAGCAAGTTCATGGTTGGCAGAGCGGCTCGAGCACGCTGCTCGCAGTAGGCCGTGGTCAACCAAAGAATTGAGCGAGCCGGGTGCCGTTGCAGACCGATTGCAGCGCTTGTGGTGGGACGGCCACGTTGGCGGTCCCAAGGCACTTGCATCCTTGCTCGCTGCATTTGGCTCAACACGAGTCGTGGCCGGAACAAACCTTGCTGGGTGGGACCAAACCAAGGACCCCGCTTTTGGCGACTCGGAACTAGCTCAGCGATTCGACCAGAACGCGCGTCGCCTGCTCCGGTTAGGCCAATGAAGCGTGTTGAAGAACAATCGTGTTGAAGAACAATCGTGTGGTCCAACAAGGAGAATCAGAATGAGCCCATGGACTCGAATCGTTGTAGCCCCTGTGGTCGCCTTGTTACTGATCGGATCGAGCGCATGCAGCAGCAGCGAACCCGAAGCTGACGCGTCTTCGACCACTAGTGCGGACACAGCCTCGCCTGCTGCTCAGTCTGGCGAGCCCACTCCTGAGCAAGTTGAGTCCCTTGTGGGAAGGTATGCGCATTACGACGTGGTCGCTTATGAGAGCACCGACATGAAAACGCTCATCATCAGCTACGGGTTTACGGACTTGGCTATGAAAGATGGTTCGCTGATGGCTACTGAGTCCTTCTGCCATGCAGAACACCGCGGTGACCAACCGATAGAAACCACCATCTCGGATGCTGCAACCAGTGCGATCAAGCCAATCGCCGCAAAGGTGGATGTAAGCCTGCGTAACGGAAAGTTGCATCTTGAGCGGCCGCCGACTCCAACAGGTATTGGGATTGAGTTCGCTGACCCCGCTAACGATGCGCTTCCTACTGATCCGAATGACCCCCGCACGGTTGACGATGACGGCGATGGCAACCCAGGCATAACGGTGCACGTCAAGGTGACCGAAGAACTGCAGGGCGATATTTATATTGCTCGTAGGGAAATCTTTCAGTATCAGGTCACCCAGCAAAAGAACCTGTCTCTGATTGGAACGGTTACTGATAACTCGGAGCAGCTCATCATTGGGGCCTCAAATCCAATGTTCATTACGCGCGCCGAGTGGATCCAAGTGCCCGATCTGAACAAGAGCCCGATCGTGCTGGTGCCCGTTGAGCAGAGTTGGGATTGTGCCAAGTTGATGGAGCAAAGCCCCCAGATCTTTCCGGCCGTCCCCTCGGTGGATTGGTAGGAATCTGGCTGTGTCTCAGCCACAGGACCGAACTCAGTTCTGTTCAGTGTGGTGCTGCGGCTAGCCTCGCTGCGTGCTGAAACTCGTACTCCCCAAAGGTTCCTTAGAAAAAGCCACCATGGAATTGTTCGAGGCCGCTGACTTGTCAGTGAATCGCAGTTCCTCGGTGGCCTATAAAGCAACCATTGACGACCCTCGCATCGAAAGCGTCCGAATCCTGCGCCCCCAAGAGATTGCAGGCTACGTAGCCGATGGCCTGTTTGACCTAGGTATCACGGGCCGCGACTGGATTGAAGAGACTGGCTCCGATGTGGTCAGCCTGGGTGAACTTCGCTATTCAAAGGCAACGAGTAAGCCAATCAAGGTTGTGCTCGCTGTTCCCGAGGATTCCCCCTACCAGAGTGCCGAGGACTTGCCAGTGGGTGTACGGGTGTCCACTGAGTACATGGGAATCACGCAGCGCTACTTCGAGTCCAAGGGAGTGCAGGCCGATATCCGGCTCTCCTACGGCGCAACCGAGGCCAAGGTTCCCGACATTGTTGATTGCATCGTCGAGATCACCGAGACAGGAAACGCGTTGCGTGCCGCCGGGTTGCGCATTATCGACGAGGTGCTGATTTCCTACACCGAACTCGTTGCCAACCGTGCAGCCTATGAGGACCCAGAGAAGCGCCATGCAATGGAGCAGGTCCTCACCCTGCTACTTGGTGTGATGGAAGCTCGTGGAAAAGTTCTGGTCAAGTTGAACTGTGCAAAATCTCGCCTTGAAGAAGTCATTGCGGTTCTGCCAGCTATGAAGACCCCCACCGTGAACGAGCTCTATGGCGGCGCAGGGTATGCAGTAGAGACTGTGGTTCCCAAGAATCAGATCAACTTGCTCATTCCGGCGCTAAAAGATGCCGGGGCCACGGATTTGATCGAGCTCTCACTGAGCAAAATCGTTCACTGAGTTTATGGTTCACGAGGTTCGCTGAAGCAGTAAGGGAGCACACCGATGGCAACTCGAGCGACTCAGTCAGGCACAGTTCAGAGCTTTGATGAGTTCGTTGGCCTTGGAACAGTTGTTGACGCTCAGGGCACTGCGTTCAACTTCCATTGCACTGCAATCGCAGACGGCTCTCGCAACATCGCAGTTGGAACCGCTGTCACCTTTGTACTCAAGCAGGGGACACTTGGCCGGGTAGAAGCCGTGCAGATTACGTCCTAGTTAGCTGAGGAGTCAGGTGAGGCATGCTCCGTTCCTTGCTTCACCTGAACAAACACCATCTGCAATTGACCGAGTGCTTCGGTCAACATTGGACGGTGCTCTCCGAGTCGATCACCGAGTCCATCCAACACAGACCGGAACGCCTCGATGACTGTTGCAGCCTCGGCAAATGCCGGTGGCTCGCCCTCTAGGTAGATCGTGGCCAAGTCAAAGAACCGCATCAGATAGTTGGCCAGCATCTCTGCTGCCGGAGTAGCTGCGACCTCTCTGCGTACTCGCATCATCTCATTGAGCTCGATTTGAAGCTGGTTTCTTTCTTCCTCAGTGAGGGAATCCAAATCCACGCCAATTGCTGCAGCAGCGGCCCGAAGTGGGTCACCACTGAGTTCTTCTTCCACCTCTGCGGCCGGGCTAGCAGCTCGCTGAACTGGTCGTTCGCCGTCGGGTGTCCAGAGCGAGCTCATGGTGATTCTCCAAAGTCTTGGTTGCCGGTTATGCGTATGGGGATTTCTAAGATCCAAACTCAATGCTGTTCGGAGCTAAGCAGGCTGTTACAGTACTAGCTACAACTGAGCAAGAGGGCTCCCGCCCCTCCTGGCCACAGCACGAAATCCCACTTGTGGGAGTCCGTCAGGTGCGATCAGGATCTGATATGCCCACAATAGCCGTGCCAAACAGCACTGCGATTGCCGGTCATTGGCGGGTGCTCGCGCACTCGCCCCTTTCGTTTTTGGGCCGCCGTTCTTGAGCAGTCGTGCTAAATCCAATGCGATCCCTGCAGAAAGGACGTGATGTTGAGGAGTAACCAGTCATAGCTGCTTCACCTGGAGACGAAACTCGGACCAATGACAGGATCCGAGCCCGCGAGGTTCGATTAATCGATCCCGACGGACAGCAACTCGGAATCAAATCTTTGCCCGAGGCACTGTCTATCGCTCGATCGATGGATCTTGATCTTGTGGAAGTGGCCCCAGAGGCCAGACCTCCTGTTTGCCGAATCATGAACTTCACCAAGTTCAAGTACGAGGCACAGCAACGAGCAAAAGAGTCGCGTAAGAAGGCCACAAACATCATTGTCAAGGAGATGAAGTATCGCCCCAAGATTGGGAGCGGAGACTTCGAAACCAAGACGAGGAAAGTTGCTCAGTTCTTAACTGAGGGCCACAAAGTCAAAGTAACGATCATGTTTCGAGGCCGAGAGATGCAGCACCCAGAACTTGGGCGACGCATCCTTGACCGAGTAGCAGCAGAGGTAGTCAATGTCGGCAAGGTCGAGATCATGGCCAAGCAAGACGGACGCAATATGACCATGGTCCTTGGGCCAGACAAAAAAGCCCAAGACATGGTGAAAGCTCAGGAAAAGAAAGCAAGCGAGGCTGCAGCAGCAGCGGAACATGCTGAAGAACGTATGGACGCCATCATGGCGGACGCCACACCAGAGGCACCCGAACTAGTGGGAATCAGCGCCGATGGGCACACAACTCAAGAAGCACAAGAAGTCGAAACCGTAGAAGCCGCAGAAGAGGTCGAAACCGCTGAAGCAGTTGAGGAAGTCCTCGAAGCCGAAGCAGAGATCGAACTAGAAGCAGAGATCGAGGCTGTAGCCGAGGTCGAAGAAGTAGTTGAAACAGAAGAAGTTATTGAAGAAGCAGAAAACGAAGCAGAGCCGGCCGTTGTCGGTGAAGCCAACTGATCCGCATCAGACAGAGGAAAAACAATGCCAAAGATGAAGACACATTCCGGAGCCAAGAAGCGTTACAAGGTCACCGGCACAGGAAAGATCACCCGCCGCAAGGCCGGACTGAATCACATCCTTGAAAAGAAGTCCCCAAAACGCAAGCGTCGCCTTGCTGGCTCTAGCGAGTTGTCCCCTGGTGATGCCCGTCGTGCTCGCCGGTTGCTGGGTCTCTAAGCCAACAGGGTTTGTAGACCAACCGGATCGCTGATCCGGAGCTGATTTTTCGTCACATCTAGTAGAAGGAGCGCCCAGTGGCACGTGTCAAGGGTGGAGTTCACGCAAAGAAGAAACGTCGCGCCGTACTCGGCAAGGCAAAGGGTTATTACGGAAACCGGAGCCGCAGCTTCCGGTCCGCAAACGAAGCCGTCATGCACGCAGGGCAGTACGCCTTCCGTGACCGTCGCGCACGCAAGGGCGAGATGCGTCGGCTCTGGATTCAGCGCATCAACGCAGCATGCCGAATTCATGGCATGAGCTATAGCCGCTTCATCAACGGGCTGAACTTGGCCGAGGTTGAAGTTGACCGCAAGGTGCTTGCAGACCTAGCCGTTCGTGACGATGACGCTTTTGCGGCGCTCGTCAAGGTGGCGCAGGACGCTCTTGCCGCCGCCCCGCAGTCCGCTGACGATAGTGAGCCTGCAGGAGCCGAGAGCTGAGCGCTCTCAGTCCGACCAACCCAGAACTTCAACGGCTGCGGCGCCTTTCTCGGCGCCGCAGTACGCGTTCCGAGGAAGGTGCATATCTCATTGACGGTCCGATCTTGCTCGCCGAGGCGTTAGCGGCAGAAGCAGAGATCGAGTCAATTTACGTTGAGCCCGAAGCTCTTAACCATGAGGCAATCTGGGCTGCACGTGCAGCACAGGTTCGGGTAAAGGAAGTCACCAGAGGTGCCCTCCGTAAGGTTCTCGAGGTTGCAGCACCCCAAGATATGGTGGCGGTCGCAAAGCAGCGACCAGCTGATGTTGCAGACTTGATTGCTCTGGCAGTGGCCACGAACAGGCCTCTCCTGGTGCTTGTGGAACTAGCTGATCCGGGAAACGCAGGCACCCTCATCCGCGTAGCCGAGGCGGCTGGTTGTGCCGGGGTCGTCATGACTGAACGGACCGTGGATCTCTACAACCCTAAGACGGTTCGAGCTACAGCCGGCGCAGTGTTCCGTGTGGCAGTAGCCGAGAACGTTGACGTCGAACAGTTGTTGACAGACTGTTCCACGGCGGGACTTGCAACCTGGGCCACGGTGGTCGGTACGGGGATACTCGCTGAACAAGCACCTCTTCAAGCAGCTGGTGCGCTGTTGTTGGGTAGCGAGGCCCATGGCCTAGATCAGAATCTGGTTCAGCGGTGCACCCTTGCGGTCTCGATTCCGATGGATGGTCAAGTTGAGTCCTTGAACGCTGCTGTCGCAGGGTCAGTATTTCTCTTTGAGGCTGCGCGTCAACGTCGAACAGCCGGAGTACATTTTGAATCCGCGGCCGTAACCTTGCCGCTGACTGAGAAACAAGAATGACTCCGAGGCCGAACACCAAGATGCAGGACACCTAGGAATGACAGTTGACCCACAACAGATTGCCGTTGAGGGTGCTGCCGCGTTTGTTGCTGCGGAATCGCTCGCCGAGATTCACGAATTAGAACTGCAATACCTTGGGCCGCAGTCTCTGCTGAGCGGCATGAAGGCTTCGTTCCGGGACCTCGAACCAGAAGAGCGCAAAGTGCTCGGTTCGCAGATGAACGCCGCCCGGCAGCAGCTCGAACTTGCAGCGCAAGACTCAAGGTCGAAGCTCGAGTCAGCCGCTCGCGCAGCCCAGCTTGCGACTGAACGCGTTGACCTGACTGAGACGCTTGCGAAAGCAACCGTTGGTCATAGTCACGTGATCACACAAACTTGGGAACGCCTTGAGGACGTGTTCTGCTCGATGGGGTTCACCGTTGCCGATGGTCCCGAGGTCGAAACCGATTGGTTCAACTTTGAGGCTCTGAATCTGCCTCCTGCGCACCCCGCTCGATCGCTCTGGGACACCCTCTATCTGGATTCATCGCAACTAGAAGGCCTTGGCGAAGAACAGCTTCTACTCCGCACGCATACTTCCCCGGTGCAGATTCGATCCATGCTGCGCGCCGTGCGTGATGGTTCGGGTCCACCGATCTATGTCGTGTGCCCAGGTCGGGTTTATCGGCGGGACACCGCCGATGCCACGCACCTTCCGGTTTTCCATCAGATCGAAGGGCTGGTCATCGACAGAGGCATCACGATGGGCGACCTAGCGGGAACTATCGAGAGCTTTGTGAAAGCCTATTTCGGCGATGAGATGACAAGTCGTTTGCGGCCCTCTTATTTTCCATTCACTGAGCCCTCAGCAGAGTTCGATATTTCGGCAGCTGACGGGTCATGGCTCGAAGTCGGTGGCTGCGGGATGGTGCACCCAAATGTTCTGCGAGCTGGCGGCCTAGATCCACAGGAGTGGTCAGGGTTCGCCTTTGGTTTTGGCATCGACCGCCTAGCCAAGATTCGCTACGGGGTTGAAGACCTACGCGAGTTCGTAACCAATGATGTTCGCTTCCTCTCGCAATTCTGATACTGCGCTGATCCCACCCGATACCCGACTGAACTGACTCACCAATGGACCACACAACATGAAGGTGCTTCTCTCTTGGCTCCGCGAGTTTGCCCCCATCACGGGCACGACCCCTGAGATTGCCATTCAACTCACTGACCTTGGTATGGAACTTGAGTCCATCCATCAGATTGGTACGTCCCTTGGTGGCATTGTCGTAGCTCAGGTACTCGAGATTCGCCCTCACCCCGACGCCGACAAGATCTGTTTGGTTGATGTCGATCTAGGTGATGGTGAAGCTCTACAGATCTGTTGCGGGGCGACCAATATGGCTGTGGGTGACCGTGTCCCCCTCGCCACAATTGGTACCGAGATGCCTTCGGGAATGCTCATCGCACCTCGCAAGATGCGTGGCCAAGCGAGTAACGGCATGTTGTGTTCTGGCCGCGAGATGGAGATTGGCGATGACCACGAAGGCATTCTGATCCTTCCGCCGGATCTTGCTCTTGGCCTGCCCATAACCGAGGCACTCGATCTGCGTGAGGATGTCGTCTTTGAATTTGATGCACTTCCGAACCGGCCCGACACGCTGAGCGTTATGGGTGTCGCGAGGGACCTCGCAGCGCGCCAAGGTGTGCCATTCGCACTGACTGAGTTCAGCCCCCCGGCAGCAGGGGAGTCCGCAGCAGGGGAGTCCGCGACTGGGGAATCCTCGACTGTGGAGTCCTCTGTGCAGATTCTTGCCCCTGAGCTGTGCGGACGGTTTGTCACCCGAGTGATCTCTGGTGTGCAGCTAGGGCAGTCGCCGCGCTGGATGGCTCAGCGGCTCATCGCAGCTGGTATGCGTCCAATCAACAACGTTGTTGACGTATCGAATTACGTCATGCTCGAACTAGGACAGCCGAATCACACCTATGACCTTTCCAAGCTTCCTTCGGGGGAACTGCGGGTGCGATGGGCAACAGAGGGGGAGCAGATCCTGACTCTGGACGGCGTCACTCGCAGCCTGACTGCAGCAGACGGCGTGATTGCTGATGGATCAGATGCAGCAGTAGGCATCGCAGGGGTCATGGGTGGTGCCTCAACAGAAATCTCCTCAACCACCACAGATGTCTTGTTGGAACTCGCATGGTGGGACCCAGAGGCCGTCGCAGCCACCTCCACCCGACTCAACTTGCACTCCGAGGCATCGCTCCGATTTAAACGCGGTGTGGACCCAGAGTTGGCACCGCTTGCGGGCCGTCGGTTTGCTGAACTGCTCTCGGCAATCTCCCCAGCTCAGCTCCATCCAGATCAAAACGATGTTGCGGGCAACCTTCCGCAGGCTGCAAGGATTCGAGTTCGCCTGAACAAGGTAAATGGCCTGCTTGGAACATCGCTGAGTCGTGAAGAAGTCCAGGGGTTGCTAGATCCAATTGGATTTGTCACCGAGCCTGTCCAAGATTCGGGCGATGGTGAAGAGCTACTAGTGCAGGTGCCAACTTGGCGGCCGGACTCGAGCATTGAAGTAGATGTCATCGAAGAGGTTGCCCGCCATTACGGCATGGCTCGAATCCCAAAGACCATTCCAACATCTCCGCATGCAGGAGAGCTCACAGAACGGCAACTCGATCGACGTTGCTTGCGTCGCGCGCTTGTAGGTGCTGGCCTGACAGAGGCCATGCCGGTTCCATTCTTGGCACCCGGTGATTTGGAGCGTGCAGGCCTAGCTGCCGACGGACTCTTATTGGCAAACCCCCTCGTCGCCGAAGAGTCGGTGTTGCGCACTTCCCTCCTGCCCGGGCTATTGAAAGCCGTTGCGTACAACGCAAGTCATCGGCAAAACAGCGTGGAACTCTATGAACTCGGTCGAGTCTTTCGAGTCGGCGAGCGCGTCATTGCTGATCCTGTTGAATCGGCAAAGCTCGATCGGGTGCTTGCCGGCGAGACCGAACACGTAGCTGTTGTTCTCGCGGCCAAAGAGGGTGGTGCCGCAGTCGAGCTGCTGCAAGTGCTGCTTGCTAGCGTTAATCGTTGGGGTCTTGAGCCCGCTCCGCTCGCCGTGGAACTCGTAGCCGGGGAGCTTGCTGGGTTGCACCCAGGTCGTGCAGCAACTGTGCTGCTCGCCGACCAAGAAATAGGGGTTGTCGGTGAAGTTCACCCTGATGTGCTTCAGGCTTATGGAATCGAGCAGCGCGTGGCTTGGCTTCAGTTGAATCTTGACGCGCTGCTGCAGATTCCTTCGGTGGTGCCTCAAGCCACTTTGGTTAGCAGGTTTCCATCTAGCGATATGGATCTGGCCTTTGTGGTGGATGAGCAGGTCACTGCTGAGTCTGTTCGAGCAACAATTCTTCGATCGACCCCAACCGCTGGTAGCTC
>CAMDAT010000049.1 GCA_945888825.1 Bifidobacterium breve
GGGGAACCAGCCGTACAACTCCATGACCACTGGGAATTCCACACCGGGAATCTGTGCGGCCTTGATCTTTTCGGCGGCGGCACGAACTTCGTCCAGAGTCGTGGGAAGTGCTGTTGGGCTGAGCCCTGCTGCAGCTAAGGGAGCATTATTGACATACATGATGGGCATAGAGACGCCAAAGGCCCCAGGCCAGAGTTGGCCTTGGGAGCTAAAGGCGTTCCTGACAGCTGGGAGGAGTTCCTTATAGAACTGCCCGGCGGCAGGGTCGGCTGTGATGCAGTCAGCCGCAGGAATGACAGAACCCGAATCAATCATGAATTGCAAGGTGGTGTCCTCGGCGAAGACAAGGTCGGGGAGTGTGGAAGGGTCCCCGAGGCTCTCCTCATATTTCTTGAGCAGTTCTTCGTAGGTGCCCTGGGCTTCGACGGATACCTGCACGTCGGATTGCGACGCGTTATACGCCGTTGCAGCCTTTTCGAGGGATTCTTTGGTCAGAGCGTTATACGGATGCCAAACCGTCAGTTCAACTGGCTTGCTAGCCGAATCAAGGGCCTTGACTGGGCAGTTGGCGGGATTCGCCTCTAGTGCTGTCGTGCTGCTCTGGTCACTCGTAGCGGATTCGCTCGCTCTGTCGGACCCGCTACTGCAGGACACTCCGAGAATTGCCAAAACGGCTATCGCAACGGCTGGGCGAATCAGGGTGATTTTCATAATTCCCTTTTGGGGGTAGGGGATGGTGTGAGAGTTACCTAACAAGGAGTCTGCCTGCTCAGAACGCGGCGACTTAGTCAGCCCTTGACTGCTCCTGCAGTCAGTCCACGGACAATTTGCCGCTGGAAGAAGATGAGCAGTGCGAGCAGCGGAAGGGATGCCACGATAGCTGCAGCAAATCCCAAGTTCAGTTCACCTGGGTTTTCTGAGCCGATGGTGCGCAAAGCAACCTGAACTGTTTGCCAAGCTCCACGGTCTGTTGCGAATCGAGGCCACACGTACTGATTCCAAGCACCAAGGAATGCAATAACGATAAAGCTGCCGATAATGGCCTTACTCATGGGCATGGCAACTTTGAACAGAAAGCGCAGGTGGCCGTAGCCGTCGAGTTCGGAGGCATCACGTAGGTCTCGTGGTATGCCTAGAAATCCTTGGCGAATCAAGAAAATGCCGATTGCCGTGACAAGGAACGGGAAGGTCAAACCTGGTACCGAGTTGAGTAGGTGCAGCTTGCGAATGATTTCCACATTCGCAATCAGAGTGACTTCAATCGGTAGTAACAGGGTGCCGATGACCAGAACAAAGGCCAGCTTTTTCAGGGGGAATTCAAGAAAGGCAAAGGCATAGGCAGCGAGTACAGAGGTGAGTACTTGCGCAATCACGATCACGAACGTGACCACGAACGACAGCCCCATTGAGCGCCCTAGGCTGGCTTGTCCGAATGCCCGATTGAATACATCCCACTCAATCGAGACGGGGTACAGAGGTTGGCCTGCAGAGATGTACTTGAGTGGGCTGGACAGTGCACGCAACAACAACATGTAGATCGGGAACAGCACGATCACAGAGAGCGCAGTCAGGACCAGATACGTGGTGGTGGTGGCGACTGCGTTGCGCAGCCCACTGCGCGGTGGCTGCACTGCTTTGTCGTTGTCATAGGGCGCAGGTACGAGCGGATCAACAAGTTGCTCGGCGTTTTGGTTCAAGCGATTCTGCTTGTTCGCCGCTGAGACCGTGGGGTCAGTCGCCATAGTGCACCCGCTTTGACATGATCGAATATTGCGCCCCGGCCACAATCGCGGTCAGAACAAAAAGGCCAAGCGAGTACGAGGCTCGAACGCCGAGCGGTCTTATGCCGCGCGGGTCTGCAATCTTGAACAGCAGTGTTTCTGTTGCTCCGCTCGGTCCACCACCGGTCAGAATCTCGATCTGCGCAAAGGCCTGCAGTGCGCTGACGACAAGCACGATTCCTAAAAAGAGAAGCGCCGGAGAAATGAGCGGCACGGTGATTCGCCAGAACCTTCGGATCGCTCCGTACCCATCGAGGGTCGCTGCCTCAATGAGTTCATCCGGGACGGTCTGCAACGCTGCGAGTACCACAATGAAGGTCAGGCCTAGGTTCTGCCAGACAGAGGAGAGCGAGACTGCAAACAGGGCCGAGGTCGGGTCGCGAAGGCTCAACCATGGGACATTCTTGAAGTAGCCAATCTCGGGGTTCACCAAGGTGATGAACACCACCGAGGCAACCGCTACTGAGGAGGCAACAGTGGAAGAGAAGATGGTCTGAAAGATTTTGATTCCCTTCAGGCGGCGGTGAGTCGACACAGCGAGCATCACCCCGAGCAGCAAACCCAACGGCACGGTGTAGAGCATGTAGAGCCCAGAGTGGGTGAGACCGCTAATAAAATCGTTGCTTGTCAGTGAGGCTTTGAGTTGTTCTAGCCCCACATAGCTAGCTGGCTTGTTTCGGAATCTTGATTGCGTATGCGTGGCGTACCAGAACAAGCGGTACAGCGGGTAGTAGGCAAACACGCCGAAAATGATCAGGGCCGGAAGCAAGAAGATGTAGGCAAGACCTGCGTCTCTGACCTTGTTGCCGAAGCGTCGAGTCTGAGCCTTGGCAGGGGCTGAAACCGTGGTTACCTGCGCTGACTCACCTTGTGCTCGTTCGGTGGGGTTGAGCGGTGATGTGTTCAATTGAGTCGCTCAGTCGAGACGGGGTCGAACAAGTGCACTTCAGCGGGGTCAGCATGCAAAGACACTGCTTGACCAATTGCTAGAGGAGGGGCATCGTTCGGCTGGCGAACGGTCATCTGGGTGGCACCAACTGTACAAATCACATGACGCTCATGGCCCAGCAACTCAATGTTTTGAATTGTTGCTCGTACAGCACCGGGTGCGTTGACTGGGTCCGTCGCATGCAGGTGTTCCGGGCGAATTCCCAAGACCAATTCCGTGCCGGGTTGGGCCGAGCCCGGGTGGCCGATTGCGAGAGTTCCCTCGGCAGTAAGCACTGATGCCGCTTCAGTCTCGGCGTCCCCTTGAAGGGTGCCAAGAATGGTGTTCATGGGCGGGCTGCCAATAAAGCTGGCTACGAACAAGTTTGCTGGCTTCTCGTAGACATCTTGTGGGGCGCCCACTTGTTGGATTCTTCCGTCGCTAATGACTGCAATTCGATCGGCCATGGTCATGGCCTCGACTTGGTCGTGGGTGACGTAGACGAAGGTGGTTCCCAAGCGACGGTGCAGGTCCACGAGTTCTAGGCGAGTCTGGGTGCGCAGCTTGGCGTCGAGGTTGGAGAGCGGTTCATCCATCAAGAACACTTCGGGGCGTCGCACGATGGCTCGGGCCAATGCCACTCGCTGCCGTTGACCACCCGAGAGTTCTCCAGGCTTGCGGGCAAGGTACTCGGTGAGGCCCAGGGTTTCGGCTGCCTCGTGAACTCGCCTTGTGCGCTCGGTTGCATCTACCTTGGCCCGCTTATTTGCAACGAGTGGCGATTCAATATTCTTCTCGACTGACATGTGTGGGTACAGCGCGTAGCTCTGAAAAACCATTGCTATGTCTCGCTCGCGGGGCGGAATGTGGTTCACAACTCGCTCGCCAATGGTCAGGATTCCACTCGAAATCTCTTCGAGTCCCGCGATCATTCGAAGTGCCGTTGACTTGCCGCAGCCTGAGGGTCCGAGCAACACCATGAATTCACCGTCGGCAATCTGCAACGAGAACTCGTCAACTGCAACGGTGTCTCCAAATTTTTTGGTGACTTGGTCAAAGGCGACAGCGCTCATGAGTCTCAGCCTTGCATGTTGTTGCGGAAACGTGACGGGGTGCGGAGGAGTCGTACAGGAGCAGTACTCCTGAACAGCCCTACTGCTACCCCAAGTTAGATCCAAGCCGAGCGGGAGTTCGCCACCTTAGGAATTGTTCACTCAATAATTACTCTGCCCTGTCGAATGGAGTGCAGAACTTGACTGATATTTTCCGAGATCTGATCGGCACCAAGGCGCCGAAGCGTCCGAAGTACTGCATCGGGGTCTGGAATCGCACTCGTCACCCAACGACCAAACATGGTTGCGTCCATCCACTCTGCTTCTTCTGGTGCAAGCGCCGTCGCTTGAAATTCGCCAATGGCGGCGCGCTGTCGCATGCGCTCCCAATTGAGTTGGCCCGCAGCGCGAAAGGTGGCCTCGGTAATGGTCTCGATTGAGGGTGCAACGGGGCCGAGTCCTGGCTCTCCTGGTTCGCCGGGGTGCAGAGCAACGGCTGAGTCCCAGTCGAGATCGTCAAGGCTCATGGCCCTGTGCAGAAGATCATTCAGCCACAGTCCGACCACGAGTTCCCCTAAGCAGGGAGCAACCCCGAGCGAGGGAAGGCCGAGCATGCGATGAAGGCAGTCGGTCAGAAGCCCCTGAGCGGGATGTATTGGATCTTCAGTCGATTCGGGGAGTGGCTGCTCCGAGAGTGTGTTCCCCAGAGGCTCAGTCAACATGTTTCCGTCGATGAAGAGTTGGGTACAGGTTTCGCCTGAGCGGGTCACTACAACGCGAACTCGCGCATCGATGCTGAGCACCTCGTGAGTTTCTGGGTGAGTCGCCCTGCCGCTGAGCAAGATGCCGACTGCCTGCCAAGAATCAGGCAAATACATGCCGAAGAGTCCAGCGCCGGGAGTGCGGGAATCTTCTGGGAAGGGCGCAACGTGCACACTCAGGAACTCGGGGTTGGGCTCAAATCCATAGAGCATGAATTCTTCTTCAAGCGAGATCAACTCGATGTAATCGCGTGCGCTTGCCATATTGCCAAGCTGGTGAATGCTGGATCGGTGCATGGGTCCCCTAGAGATGCCGCTGTTCGAGGCCCATGGGGTGGGTCTAACCCTGCCGAGTCAGCCTGACAGAAATTGCTGCCGAGCTGAAGTGCTGGACGAGGGGAGGAGTCCCCGCACACCTACCGCTGGAGCCTGTGAGCCGCGATCGAGCTTGTGAGCAGTCAGCGCGCAGGCACAAAATGATCGCAAGATTCGTAAGCGAGCGGCATGCGTCGCGCCACGAGTTCTCTGGCGAGGCGCGCATCGCTAGCTACGTATTCCTGCATTTCATTATCGCTGAGTAGGTGGATCTGAGTGCGATCAACCTCGACTGGCTCTAATCCGAGCATGCGGGACAGGGACTTCAGACCGCAGGAGATCTTGAATTGTCGGCCCAGATCTGAGCGGTAGAGCTGATAGCCATCCAGATGGCGATGCTCGCCCCAGCTGCAGGTGTAGGGGCGATGGTGGCGGCCCCTTGACCAACCTGTGGGCTCAAGCGGCCCAAAACGCAGCCCCAGCGGCACTCCTGCTCGGGCGGCGCGCTCTGCGATGAATGGCATGTCGAAGGAGTTGCCATTCCAAGTGATGAGCACCCCTGGACTGAGAGAGGAAATGAGTTCCTCGAGGTCCCTCAGAATGTTCAGTTCCTCACCGAGCAGCACGAAGTCTTCTTCGGCAGTTGACACAGCTACTGCGACGATTGCGGCCACTCTGGCATCGAGACCGTTGATAGTTGTGTCGGTCTCTATATCCAGGCCGTACCACTGCGAGGGTGGGGGAGCGCTCATGAGGACCATGGTAGAGGTGCACTGAGACACGGAACTCTTCCTCCTCTCTCAGGGTATTGCCCTAGGCAGCAAGAGCCGGCCCGGTACGATCTGAGCTGCAAACCACTCTGGAGCTTCTGTGCCACGTCATCTGATAACTAGTGCCCTGCCATATATCAACGGCGTGAAGCACCTTGGAAACTTGGTGGGGTCGATGCTGCCCGCTGACGTGTATGCGCGTTACCTGCGGCAATCGGGTGAAGAAGTGCTCTTTGTTTGCGCGACGGACGAGCACGGGACGCCAGCTGAACTGGCAGCTGCCGCCGCAGGCCAAGCAGTAGATGAGTATTGCGCCGAACAGCACGAGGTGCAGCGAGAACTCTGCGAACAGTTCGGGCTGTCTTGGGACTGGTTTGGCCGCACCTCTCGGCCGCAGAACTATGAACTAACCAATCACTTCGCCCGCAGGCTGCGCTCAGAGGGGTTCTGCGAAATCCGATCTACTGAACAGGTCTATTCGCTTACAGACCAAAGGTTCCTACCCGATCGATATGTGGTTGGAACCTGCCCAAATTGTGGTTATGAACGGGCAAGGGGTGATCAGTGCGAGAACTGTGGCAAGCCTCTCGAACCAGTTGATTTGATCGACCCTAGGTCTGCCATCTCCGGATCAGCAGATCTTGAAGTACGCAGTAGTAACCATGTATTCCTGCGGCAAGAAGCTCTAGCTGATCGCATTCGCGAGTGGGTTGATACCAAAGACTCTTGGCCGTCTCAGACTCGCTCCATTGCATACAAATGGCTCGATGAGGGTTTGCGTGACCGTGGGATTACCAGAGACTTGGCCTGGGGTATCCCCGTTGATCCGGATGACTTCCCAGAGGTTGCCGGCAAGGTTTGGTACGTCTGGTTTGATGCCCCGATTGGCTACTTAGCTGCTGTTCGCGAATGGGCCGATGCAGGGTGCGGTGGCGACGACCCACAAGCCGAGTTTGACTCCTGGTGGCGCCTCGATTCTGGCGCCGACCAGGTGGAGTACACCCAGTTCATGGGCAAGGACAACGTTCCGTTCCACACCCTGAGTTTTCCCGCCACGCTTTTGGGGTCGGGCGAGCCCTGGAAGTTGGTCGATAGGCTCAAGTCCTTTAATTGGCTGACCTACTACGGCGGCAAGTTCTCAACCTCGGACCACCGGGGAGTCTTTATGTCGGATGCGCTTGAGTTGCTTCCCGCTGATTACTGGCGCTGGTACCTGATCTCCAACGCTCCAGAGTCAGACGACTCAAGCTTTACCTGGGAGTTGTTTGGATCGGCAGTAAACAAAGAACTCGTCGGCACCTTTGGAAACCTAGTGAACCGAACTGTCACCCAAGTCGAGCGACACTTCGAGAGTTGCGTGCCGGATGGCGGAGAACCAGAAACGGAAGAAGCCGAGCTTTCAGCGGCAGTCCAGCAGGGTCTAGAGGAGTACCTGGGTTTCCTTGATTCGCTTGAGTTTAGAAAAGCTGCTGCTTCGCTCCGAGCATTGTGGTCACTCGGAAACGTCTACCTAGAGACTCGTGAGCCTTGGAAGACCATCAAGGTTGACCCGGCTCGAACTGCTTGCACCCTCCGGACGGCACTTGAGTTACTAGTCGTATGCGCTGTGGCCTCTGAACCATTTGTTCCTGCTGCCGCTGCCAAATTGCAGGGGGCATTCCCCACTGTGAACTGGGAGGACCTTCGGCTCAAAGCTGACCTAGCAAGTCGGAACCATCTGCAGCCCGGCGATACCTTCAAGTCGCCCGGGTTGCTCTTTGCTAAATTACCTGTCGAGCAGTTGGAGGAGTGGGAACAGCGCTTCGGGGGAAGCTCAAGCGACGGGACAACCGCTGAATCAGACAAGGTGAAGCCGTGAATTTTGCAGCAGGGTCCAAGCATCTCGGCAAGCAGGGCGGAAGATTCTTGCTGCTTGCGCTAGTCATCGTTGCAACGGGGATCGGACTCGGCCTTGCCGCCGGATACCCCGTGAGCCGCATTCAGTTCCAGGACTCGGATGCGGTGCGCCTTGATCAGGCGAGATTGGCCGGCAAAGTGGACCCGGAGCTCGCACTTACTGCCCAAAACGATCTTGCAGTGGGCTGGGAAGCAGGGGACCCGGCGCTGAGCTCATTCGGCCTGCTCGGGTCTGATTTTTGTGGCGAGACCGTGGAGCTTCCCACCGAGGTTTCACCCAAGGCCACAGCCGTGTTTGCAAAGCCTGCGGACTCCTCGGTTCTGATCTCTGAAGCTGTGCGAGTTGAGGACTGGCAGTCGGCAACTGAATACATAGATTCAGTCAGCAAGGCACTCAGTAAGTGCGATCAGTTCTATCGAACAGACCTGGCAGGAAATCGACTCCAGGTGGAGATCAAGCCGGGTCTCGGCGAAGACCCGATCACGGACCAGGTCTCACGCAGATTTGTTGCAAGCGATGGTTCCAATGTGCAGGTCTGGTCGATGATGGCAATAGGCGACGTCATTGTGGCAACGGATTATCTGGGACCAGCCGCTCCACAAAAGTCGCTGCTGCGCGACCTCGAGAAGAAGATCCTTCTGCGAGTTGCTCCAGAGAACTTTGCCCTTGGTGGGGCTAGTGCGACAAGCACTCCTTCTACGGTTTCACCCGAAGGGTCACCCACCACGGTCTTAGAAGGTGGTGCGGCTGATGAGTCCTCCGGTGATCAGCCAGCAAGCAGCGAAAGTTCAACAACCCTTCCGGGCTAGTAGAACGCACTGACTGCAACGACTCGAACAAGTGCACCGCAGGACAGAACAGAGTGCGCCTGCAGCGCTAAAGCTGTTCGGTGAGCAAGTGAAACTGTTGAGCAAGGGGCACAGAGGCCCACTGACCTAAGCGCTCATGTCGTTCGAGCTGCGCTCTCCTGAACTGCTGAAGTGGGTCAGCAGCAGCGGACTTGTATAGGTGAGTGGTCTCGATCTGGCTCTCATGGGCTAGTAGAGCGTCAATTTGAAGCTGTAGATCTTGCTCAGAAACCGTCTCAGCATGGTTGGGCTGATCGGGTTCGAAGAGGAGTAACGCCTCCGGGCGATGAGGCGTGATTCCGTCCACGAGTTGCTCGGGATGAAAGAAGGGATCGCGAGCCGCCACGATTCCTTCAATGCAGAGCCGGCCGGCGGCAGCGTGATCTGGGTGAAGTCGGTAACGCTTCCACGGGTCATGACCCAAGATGACTTCGGGCTTGAGCCGGCGAATAATTGCAGACACCTGCGCACGGGTCTCTCGGTCGGAATTCAGTTCGCCATCAATCTTCCCGAGGAACACCACTCCTGTTCCTCCCAAAATGGTTGCCGCTGTGCGCTGTTCCGCCTTGCGTACTTCAACAAGTACAGACTGATCCATGCCTCGGTCCCAAGTTCCCTTTGACCCGTCAGTTAGCACTAAGTGATGCACGGTGCAGCCTGCACGCGCCCACTTTGCAAGCGTGGCTCCGCAATGAAACTCTGCATCATCGGGGTGCGCGACGATCACTAAAGCCGACTTTGGTGGAGGCAAGTCGATGGTGATCCGTTCGCCTGCGGGCCCAGTGAAAAGTTGCTGTGCATCCACCCTGTTGCTGTCGTTCATTCTGTTTGCTGCCTTTCAATCTGTGGTGGCGCCAACGAGAGGTTCGCTGCCGAGATCCTGCCCTGTGCAAGCAGAGGAGAACTCCCCTCGAAGCCGTCGGGTACCTGCAAGTCCTCGGGTTCGTCAACATCCCAACTGAGAGAGGCAGACTGCTCGACACGGAGGCTAAGCCCTTGCTCTGTGGCCTCCTGTTGGTGGCGAGCGAATGAACCAGCACCGTATGAAAAGGTAAATCCGCATCCGGTAGGAACTGAGATCACATTGGTGCCTTGAGAACGTCGATCTGCCACCAGAATTACTTCGTTCGGGTCGGCAAGTGCCAGAGCAGCAAGGTTTCGGGCAAATGGCAGATCCGCATGGCACACAACAACTCGCTGCATACCTTGTGCCTGAAGACGATCAACTGCTTCTTGAACTGCGCCATTGAGGTCTCGCCCAGGAGTCCACTGCACCTTCGCCCCGACTGACTCTGCCCAACTTGCTACCTCCTCATCCTCGCAGACAACAAAGGTTGGAAGAGGCGCCGAGGAACTCACCACAATGCCAGCCATGGCCCGAGAAAGTTCAGCACGCTCAAGATTGCTGAGCACAGAAGCTAGGCGCAGCTTGGCCTGTGAAAACGCTTTGACCGGAATGAGCACACAGGAGGAGGTCGCTGACGGCACTCGCTCAGTGTAGGGACTCGATGAGGGGCCTGAGCTGCAGCGGAGTCACACGTTTGGCCACAGCACAGCAGCAAAGGCGCAAGTTGGAGCAGTTCGACTCTTCATCCGAAGAACCGTTCGACCTAGAGTCTGGCGGTGGATATTTCTGTAGCAGTCATCGGCGGCGGATCCTGGGGCACCACGGTGGCCCACCTTGCGGCCCACCAAGTTCCGACGGTGTTATGGGCGCGCAGGGGAGAACTCGCAGCCGAGATCAACGAGCAGCATTCCAACGAGCGCTATCTGCCCGGCTACAAACTGCATCCGGCGCTGCGTTCCACCACTGACTTGGCCGAAGCTGTGGAGCAAGCCGATGTGATTGTTATGGGAGTTCCCTCGCAAGGGTTTCGCTCTGCGTTAGAACTGGTAGCCCCGCATGTTCGTGCTTGGGTTCCGGTCGTCTCGCTGACCAAGGGCCTTGAGCAGGGCACCCGGCTGCGCATGACTCAACTTATTAACGAAGTGCTGCCCGGACATCCAGCTGCAGTTCTGACAGGTCCGAATCTTGCCAAGGAAATTCTGGCTGGCCATGCCGCTGCTGCAGTGATTGCTACCCCTGACCCTGTCGTAGCTGATTGTCTGCAACGCATCTTTCATATGAATTTGTTCCGGATTTACACGAATCCAGATGTGATCGGATGCGAGGTAGCCGGCGCGCTCAAGAATGTGATTGCCATAGCAGCAGGAATGGCTGATGGTCTTGGAGCTGGAGACAACACGAAGTCAGCAGTGATCACTCGCGGTCTAGCTGAACTGTCGCGACTCGGCGAAGCAATGGGTGGACAGTTCACGACCTTTGCTGGGTTAGCTGGAATGGGTGACCTTCTTGCTACCTGTATGTCCCAGCAGAGCCGGAATCGCTTTGTGGGCGAGCAACTAGGCCAGGGGCACAGTATCGACGAGATCATCGCCGATATGAACATGGTTGCCGAGGGAGTCAAGACCAGCCGGGTGGTAATGGAACTCGCTGAGGAATACGGAGTGGAGATGGCGATTGCCTCCGAGGTTTTTGCTGTCTGTCACGAAGGGGCGAGCGCTCAGGATGCCTATCGCGGTTTGATTCGACGCGAATCCAGCGGCCCTGAATACCCGTCACTCAGTTACTAGGGCGCTAGTAAGCAGTCGAATTTCACGGGTCGAGTTGCAGGACCCGGACTACCTGCTTCTACCCTCTCTTGCGTGGCCAACAATCCTGACCCTTCTGCTTCCTCCTCTGGAGCCTCTCCTGAGCAAAATCCGCTAGATGAGTCTCAGGGTGAGGGCGCAGGGTTGCCAGCGAAAAGTAGTGTCGAAACTCCTTCAAGGATTGAGCCTTATGCGCTAGCAAGGGCGGCTGCGAATGACTCCAGAATTGTCCGCAACTGGGCGCCCCTAGGAACCGTTGATGCAGGGGCGATTGCTGACTGTGACCCAGCCGGCTTGGTGCAGATGCGCGGCGAGAACTGGTGTTTTGACTGGTGGATCGGCGCAGAGGACCGTTGGCACTATCCCAGCATTGATGCTGCTGTTCGACAGCGTCGAATCGGCGATTCACCGGTTCTTGAGACAGCTATGCGCGTGCCGGGTGGCGACATTATCCAGCGCATCTTTGGAGTCCGAGCCACCTCCGCTGTGTCGGGGGAAAGCCTGTGGGAGGACTCTGCCGTTATCGTCGAGATTGAGAACCTGACGGCCGTTCCTGTTGCGTTGGCACTCACGATCCGGCCGTATCTGTTGGATGGAAGTGGGTCAATTGCATCACTCAGCTCAGAAGGTTCTGTGATTTCAGTAGATGGAGTAGTGGCCGCAGTGCTCTCCAAAGCCGTCGCACGAAGAGTTGTGGGCGAACTTGGCACCGTTGCGACTCGTCTAGCTAACGCCGATGATGAACAACCAGACGGCAGTACTACCTCGGCGGGAGGCTCTCTAGAAGGTGCCTTTGTTGTGGCGCTGCCTCACACAGCCGTGGTGAGAATCCTGCTCCCGAGGTCCACTCGTGCGAAGGCTTCTTCGCGAAGCAAAAAAAGTTCCGAGCCGAGGTCCGCTCCGTCTGCACAGTGGGAAGCACCTGATGCAGAAGCCATCGAGGCTGGATGGGCTGCGCACACCAAGCAGGCGGCCCGAGTCGAACTCCCGGATTCAACATTGGATCGGGTAGTTGCTCGTTCTGAGAGCTTGTTGTTGCTAGCGGCCACCGATGAGTTTTTTGCAGCTACGGGAACATCGACTTCGGCTCTGCGCGCAGCGGAACTTTGCGACACCCTGGTACGGGTGGGGCTCACTGAGCCCCTTGGACCGATAGCTCGCGCCCTACTCGGCCAGCAGCGCTTGCGGGGATCGATTCGCATGCCGGACCGAAGTGACGCAACAGTTGCACTCTTGCACGTTTCGGCCCCGTTGCTTGCTGGCAAGCAGCAGGAACTGTGGGCCGAGGACCTCGTTGGACCAGTAGCGCAGGCAATTCACCGGCTCTCGAAAGGCCACGGTGTTGCTAGCCCTTCGCTGCTGCGTTCAGCAGTCATAGCGCTTGGCCGGGTTACCCCCTCATTACGTGCAGTGGGTCAACCCGAGGTTGCCGATGCCGCAGAAGAGCTTGCGAGCACCCTCTGGGAATCTGTTGGGCCAAGTGCTGCAGCGAGGCCAAGCGAGGGATCGGATTCCGCCAAGCGTTGGATGTTTGCAGAAGGACTCTCAGCGCGTTCCGCTCTGGCAGCTTCGGACAGCAGTGCGATCACCAGCATTGTTGAACTTTGCCGTATTGGTGATCAGGCAGTGCTCCCTGATTGCACTGATGCCCAAGGCCTTGCATGTGGAGCTATGGCGCTAGATCCTGCGGCTGTTGCAGTCCGTGTGGGTGCCATCTTGGACCTTGCTCTGATCGAGGAACCCACGGGGCTCGTCATCTTGCCGGTCTGGTCGGACTCTTGGTTCGGGTCACCTGTCGAAGCTCACGGGTTGCGCACACGCTGGGGTGTGGCCTCGTTTGCTCTCCGTTGGCACGGGGAACGCCCAGCCCTACTGTGGGAGGTGATTCCCGGTTCAGGAGTTGATCCGACTCGGTCAGGACCGCAATTCACAGCTCCAGGGCTAGATCCCAGCTGGTCGGCAACTGGATGGACAGGCGAAGCGCTGTTGGCCCCAATGGGTCCGGTGGTGGTTGCGAGTCAGCCTGAGGCTGCTGCGAATCCTCAGGTGGAGGCCCCTCGCGAGGGTGATTCCTTCACCTGAATCGGCAGCGATTCAAGCCCGCGAAGCGTAAAGCTCGGTCGGAAAGTTGGCACACCTGCGGGCAGTGTCGCCGGATCGAGTGTCATCTCCGAGAATCGCTCGAA
>CAMDAT010000050.1 GCA_945888825.1 Bifidobacterium breve
CGCTCCCTCAACCGCAAGTTCGAAGCGCTCAATCGTCCAACGAAATCGCAGCTCCGCAGCGCCAGAAAGCTCTCTCGTGCACAGCGCCGGATGGGACCAGCTACTCCAGTCAGCAAGCGTGGTCGGAAGCGAGCACAGAAAGAGGCTGCACTCGGTAGGAGATTTGATCAGAAGATGCGGCCAAGCAAACAGCAATTGAAGGTGGCCCGCGAACTCACTGCCACCACGAATCAGCTCGATGCTTCACGAGCAGTCAGCTTGCAGCTTGCCCGCCGTAAGAATCGGATTCGCCGCAGACGAACCAAAGTCACCGTGTACGACTGAGTTTCTGCCTCGGTCCGTGTGCATCACCTCCCCAGAGACAGGTCTCTCGAGAGCCAGAGTTCTCGGGCTGGTTACACAAGAGGTGCACTCTCGTCCATCATGTAGCCATGATTGTGCGCCTTCGAAACCCGACTTCTGAAGTAATCGTGCCCGGACCTGCATTGGTTTCGGTCTTGCTTGAGCGTTTGAAACTCAATCGTGAGTCATATTTGGTCATACGCAACGGCACAATTGTTGCTGGCGATTGCCGTCTCGAGGATGACGACGAGGTAGAGGTTCGCCCCGTTATTTCTGGTGGCGCCTTTGATGTTGAGCCCGTGGCGAACCGAGGCACGGCAGCTGAGGCAAGGTATCCGAAATGAAGTGTGTGGTTTGTCGTGAGTCGGCTGTTATTGACGTCCGAAGGGCAAATTCTAATTTTTGTAGCGATCACTTTCTGCGTTTCTGCCAAGAGCAGATGTCTCGAGCGATTCGAGAATTCGACATGTTGTCACCCACGGATCGTGTCCTCGTTGCCGTTTCAGGCGGCAAAGACTCGCTGGCAGTTTGGGATTTGCTGCTGAGGTCGGGCTACGAGGCAGACGGCCTGTATGTGGGATTAGGGATCGACGGCTATAGCGATACATCTGGCGTATATGCACGTGCCTTTGCTGAGTCGCGTGGACTGAGGTTGATAGAGATCGACCTTCCCACAGACTACGGATACGACATCCCAACGGGAGCACGAGCGGCACGGAGAGCGCCGTGCTCTGCATGCGGTACATCCAAACGGCACCTCTTTGATAAGGCTGCGCTCGAGGGCTCGTACGACGTATTAGTTACGGGACACAACCTTGACGATGAGGCAGCAGTCCTGTTCGGAAATGTGTTGCGTTGGCAGACCGAATACTTGGCACGCCAGATGCCGGTGCTGCAGGCCCGGGTTGGATTTCCCAAAAAGGTTAAGCCACTGATTCGTCTATCGGAGCGGGACACTGCGGCCTACTGCATTCTTCAGGGTATTGATTACATGGTTGAGGAGTGTCCCATGTCCGCTGGCAACAAGCACCTGGGTTACAAGGAGGCGCTGAACTCAATTGAGCTTGCTTCACCTGGAACTAAGTCTGACTTTTATTCCGGTTTCTTGAGGAAGGCATCTGCGTTGTTCCGCGCTGCCTATCTCGAGAAGTCACCCACGGGTCAGGATTCCCCGTCAGTTGATGAACTCACTTACTGCGAGCGTTGTTCCGCGCCCAGCACTGCCACCCTGTGCGCATTCTGTCGATTAGTTGACAAGGCCGGCGGGTCCGTCAGGGTTGACGAAGGCAGGATCGGAAGTGGGTTGGAGGACAATGCTGCGCAGTCTGTCAGGATAACTACCCGAGCAGAACGCTTGGCATCATCGACAACCAGAGAAGTTGAGGCAGGACAATGAGCGGACCACTAGCCGAAGGGGACTTAGTCCAGTTCCTTGATAATAAAGGTCGGCGGTATCAGGCGGTGCTGACCATAGGTAAGGAGTTTCACTCTCACTCTGGATATATCGCTCACGACGAAATTATTGGTCGAGCCGAGGGATCAAAGTTCAACACCACGCGTGGCCAAGTGCTAACGGTGCTCCGGCCGACACTGTCGGACTTCATTCTGAAAATGCCACGGGGCGCGCAGGTCATCTACCCCAAAGACATCGGCCCGATACTGATGCTTGCTGACATCGGCCCGGGTGTGCGTGTACTTGAGTCTGGGGTTGGTTCAGGGGCGCTGTCTATGGGCATGCTGCGCGCAGGCGCAGATATCGTGGGATATGAGATTCGAGAGGACTTTGCATCTCGTGCTCAGAAGAACGTCGAGCAATTCTTGGGTGCGGATGTTCTGAGTCGCTACCGCGTCGAGTTGCGCGATTGTTACGAGGGGATCGACGAAAAAGAGCTCGACCGGGTAGTCCTCGACCTGCCGGAGCCTTGGCAGGTTGTGCCGCACGCGAAAACCAGTTTGCGCACTGGCGGAATCTTCTTGGCCTACACCCCAAGCGTTACCCAGGTCGCTCAGCTACGAGAAGCCCTGGCTGCAGCATCATTTTTTGCATGTGAGACGCTTGAGGTTCTTCAGCGGGGCTGGTACGTGGAAGGCCAAGCAGTTCGACCAGACCATCGCATGGTGGCTCACACGGGATTCTTGACTCACGCTCGGCTCGGTGGATCCTGAGATGGAACAACGCCCCCTCTACTGCAGTTCGATGCTCGCAGAGGGATGAACCTTTTTGATGGCCTCCTAGTCGCCGGCGCAGCGTTTGGCGCCTATGGGGGATGGAAACTCGGTTTCTTGCAACGGTTTTCCGGATGGCTTGGTGCGGCGGCTGGAGTAGGTCTGGCGCTGTTGCTGCTTCCCGAACTGAGCAGGGTGTCCGGTGTGAGTTCTGACCTTGCAATCTTGACCCTAAGTGCGGCCGTGCTGTTCCTCGCGTTCATGCTCGGGCAGGCCATCGGTTCGGCTATTGGATCACGGCTGCGACGCGGAGTTGATAGCAGTGCTGCGCGAGGCCTTGATGCACTTGGAGGCGCGCTCCTCGGTGTGCTCGGGGTGATCCTGCTGGCTTGGCTGATTCTGCCGGTGATGTCCGAGACGAAGGGCTGGCCGTCTTCGGCCGCTCGAGGTTCCGCCATCTCTCGAGAGATCAGCAACTCGCTACCGTCCCCTCCCTCGCAGATTACAGACCTTGAACGGCAACTCACAGGAGGTGAGTTTCCGCAGGTGTTCTCTGGTCTTCGATCAGCACCTGAGATCATTGCTCCCCCTGAGGGAAGCACAATCTCGCAGGATCAACTCACTGCCGCATCAAGAAGTTCGGTACGTATCGAGGCCTCGGCCTGCGACCGGGTTCAGGCTGGAAGCGGGTTCTTTGTGGCGGACAACCTGATTGCTACCAACGCTCATGTGGTGTCAGGTTCGACATCTGTTCAGGTAGTGACCGCTGACGGGGGGGAGGTGACCGCTGGCCAGGTAGTTGTCTTTGACCCATCGGTTGATCTTGCCCTCATTGCTACGGACCTGAATCGGCCAGCTCTACCCCTAGCTGATCCGGTAGTTGGTGACCGAGGCCTAGTCATGGGCTTTCCGGGTGGTGGTCCGTTTGCCCCCTCCCCCTTTGAAGTCGGTGAGCGTGTAGACGCAAGCGGCTACGACATCTACGACCGCAGCGAAGTCACTCGAGATCTTCTAGTTCTGGGTAGCAACCTCGAACCTGGCGACTCGGGTAGCGCAGTCTTACGGGCGGATGGTTCTGTAATCGGTGTTGCTGTAGCAATTGCCCCCGATAAACCCGGTGTTTCGTATGCGCTCTCAGCAACAGAGTTGAGTCAACTCCTGCAGCAGGGAACGGGTGCAGAAGTCAGCACTGGTAGTTGTGTCTGAGTGGTCAATCGCGCCTGCTTGATTGCGCCGCAGGAACGATTCACTCCAATTTCACTGCGGAGATGCTAAGTTTAGGTTCTCGTTTTACTCGCGTGGTACGACCATTGAAGGGCTTGCGTTATGTCTGATGAGAACACACCAGTTGGCGGATCCACTCCGGATGAACCCTTTGAGCCTTCCGAAGCAACCTCTGACCCTACGCAAGTACTCCCAACCACGGCGTCAGTGCCGGCAGCTAGCGATCCATCTGCCACAGTCGCTCAGCCGGTACAGCCTGCGACAGAGGCCAATCCGAGCGGCGGTGTGCCCAGGTGGGCAGTGGGCGCCATTGTTCTACTGGTAGTAGTTGTGATGCTGGTTCTGTTCCTCGTTCTGCGTGGAAACTCTTCATCGCCCGCAGATTCAACAACGAGTACGACTAGCAGTGTCGTGAACACCACAGTGACAACCTCGGCACCGAATACTACAGCCCGTCCAAGCACAACTGAGCGTCCTGCCACGACTGAGCCTCCTACCACGGGTACCACACAGGCGCCCACGACTGAGCCTCCTACCACGGGTACCACAGAGGCGCCCCCGACTACAAGATACGGAAACGTCGTAGCACCGGATCTACCTAATCCAGGGGGTAGACCTGGTCGCTAGCGGTCGTTCAGCCTGCTTCGATAAAGATGCACTCGCCGGGGCATTCCTCGGCTGATTCGACAACACCCTCGATCTCTTTATCGGGGATGTCTGCAAGCGCAGCAGCCCCGCCGGGATCGCTGAGAATGTCGCTGCCTTGTTTGACATATGCCAAACCATCATCAAGGAGTGCGAACACAGCCGGGGAGATTTCCTCGCACAGGCCATCTCCTGTGCACAGATCCTGATCGATCCAGACCTTCAAACCCATGTGAATAACCTGCCTTAGTGTCGGCCCACTAGGGAGCCAGATTGACGAACTAGTAAAACGTCATCTTAGCCCTACTAGTTAATTACCACGGTAATTTTGGTGGAAATTCGTCACATGCCTGAGCCTTCTCAGGATTCTGCCCACCGAACCACGCAGATGCGGGGTATACAAAGGAGGGGCGTATTAGGTTCGCCCGAGCTGCGACTGAGAGGGTTCCATGGACGATCAGGAAACCACAGATGATTCTGGCTTCGGAGAGAGCGAGAACGAACTGCTGCGCGAACAAGTTCGCGAGTTGAATGAAGAGGTCTCAGTCCTGCTCCGGCGACTTCAGGACGCACCGAAGCGAGTTCGGACCCTCGAGGAAAGACTGCTCGAAACCAAAGGACAACTTTCTCAAGCCGTGAGCCAGAACGAGAAGCTCTCCTACACGCTTCGAGAAGCCAGAGACCACATCTCATCCCTTCGTGATGAGGTCGACAAACTCACGCAACCTCCTGCTGCGTATGCAACCTTGCTTGGGGTAAACGATGACGGCACGGTTGACGTGCAGGCCGCTGGTCGAAAGATGCGAGTTGAGGTTTCCCCCGGCATTCAGCCCGAGGAACTATTTGCCGGAGCCGAGGTCGTGCTCAACGAGGCGTACAACGTGGTCATGATTCGAGACTCGGAATCCTCGGGCGAGATCGTCACCTTCAAGGAGCTGTTCGAGGACGGCCGACGGGCTCTCGTTGTTGGCAGAGCAGACGAAGAGCGAGTTGCCGAACTCGGCGACAAGTTGCTGACCGTCAAGATGCGAGCTGGTGACAATGTCCTGATGGACTCGCGGTCAGGGATGCTCCTTGAGCGCTTACCACGGCCCGAGGTGGACGAGTTGATTCTTGAGGAAGTTCCCGATATTTCCTACGAGGATATCGGTGGACTCGACGAGCAGATCGAGATGATCACCGATGCAGTGGAACTGCCGTTTCTTCACCAAGACCTGTTTCGCGAGTACCAACTTCCAGCTCCGAAGGGCATCTTGTTGTACGGCCCCCCTGGATGCGGAAAGACGCTGATTGCCAAGGCTGTAGCTAACAGCTTGGCAAAAAAGGTGACCGAGTCAACTGGCAAAGAGGCCCGAAGCTTCTTCCTGAACATCAAGGGCCCTGAGTTGCTCAACAAGTACGTTGGCGAGACTGAGCGACATATTCGATTGGTGTTCCAACGAGCGCGTGAGAAAGCAGCCGACGGGACTCCAGTGATTGTCTTCTTTGACGAGATGGAGTCGCTGTTCCGTACTCGAGGCACTGGGATTTCTTCTGATATGGAGGCAACTATCGTTCCTCAACTGCTGGCCGAGATCGACGGTGTCGAGACACTGAAGAACGTGATCGTGATAGGCGCCTCAAATCGCGAAGACCTTATTGATCCTGCAATCCTTCGGCCGGGCCGCTTGGACGTCAAGATCAAGATCCATCGACCAGACGAACGTGCTGCAGCGCAGATCTTTGGCCGGTATCTGACCCCGGAGTTGCCGCTCGACCAAGAAGAGGTTCAGCGGTTAGGGGGAGGGGATCCCGAGAAGGCAATTCTGGTGATGATTGAGCAAACGGTTGAAGAGATGTACCGCACTGATGAGTCGAATCAGTTCCTCGAGGTGACGTATCAAAATGGCGATAAAGAAATCATGTATTTCAAGGACTTTTCTTCTGGTGCCATGATCGAGAACGTTGTGCGACGAGGCAAGAAGCTAGCGATTAAGCGCCAACTTGCGGGCGGGAGTACAGGCATCCGCGTGGCGGACCTGATTGCCTCGATCCATCAGGAGTACAAGGAGCACGAGGATCTGCCCAACACTACGAACCCAGATGATTGGGCCAAGATTTCTGGCAAGAAGGGTGAGCGGATTGTCTATGTGCGAACGCTCGTTCATCACATTGATGCCGACCCAGCGGGCGGGCGGTCCATCGATCGCGTGGCTACGGGTCAGTACCTCTAGCTTGCGGACTTTGGAGGTTGGGGCACTGCGAGGAACTTGTATCGGGTCTTGAATGTTTGATAAACATTTCAAAGTTTGAGGAGGAGGACCCTTGTTGAAATCTAGCTCTATATTTCGCGTGCGGCGACACATGTTGCGTGTTGCTCCCGCAATTCTCATGATCTCGTGTCTGCTCGTCGTGGCTACAGGGTGCGCTCCGGAACTTGGAGCTTTGTTCAAGCTTCGGACCATATCGCAGCCTTCGTTACCTGAAACTTCCGACCCCTCGGTTGTTCGGGTGGACACACAGTTTTATATCTATGGCTCCAATAATGACTTGCGGGCACCTGTCACGAAGACGAATGACATCGATCGGCAGTACACCCGCAGTGAGAAGGACAGCTTGACTGTTGAGGCCATGCCCACTTCGCCGGCATGGGCTGCGAGGTCTGAGCAACTCTGGGCGCCAACCGTGGCCCAGTTTGGTACTCGCTGGGTCATGTTTTACGGAGCTGATCGTATAAATCCACCCCAGCCGTATAACGCTCAATGTGTTGGTCGCGCATTCGCCGAGAGACCTGAGGGTCCGTTTGTGCCGGAGCCGCAGCCGTTTACCTGCGGAATTGGGCAGATTGGTGGTGCGCTTGACCCGGAAGTGACGAGTGACATTCAAGGCAACCGTTACCTTCTTGTTGCTTTTAGCGACACCGAGGCTCCCTTGCATGCAATCTCCCTTGATGCCAACGCGAATGCTGTCGGGCCACCCGTGCAGATTTTGGCTCGGCAATACGGCTGGGAGTACCACTTTATAGAGAATCCCTCAATGGTCTATGACTCCACTCGCGGAAACTATCTGCTGACCTACTCAGCTGGGGTCTGGTGGCAGCGGGATTACTCCACGGGGATCGCAAGGTGTTCAACGCCAGTCGGGCCTTGCACATCGGACCCTTCAGGGCCTTGGATTGCTTCCTCGGCAGGTCGAACGGGACCCGGCGGGTTGAGTTTCTTTACTGATGCCGCTGGCGGAGCGAGAGCCATATTCTCGACGTTCACTGAGGGGCGTGAAACCCAAAATGGTGGACGCTCAGCTTCGATTATGCCGCTGACACTCTCGCCTGTTGTCGGCCTTGGCCCGATCGTCAAGTAGCAATGCCGTCCTGCCGCTAGCGTTACCGTGTGGCCATACCAAAGATCTGCGGAATAGAGACGGAATACGGCATTCTGATCCGTGGGGTTGCCGAATCAAACCCGATCTCCTCTTCCTCGATGTTGATCAACTCCTATCTCTCGCTACTTGAGGGGGATCGAATTGGTTGGGACTTCGAAGATGAGATGCCTGGCAATGATGCCCGCCAAGATCAGCGCCTGCTATCAGTGGCACCCGAGGTTGAGACCCACCTCGTGAACGCAGTCCTGACCAACGGTGCGCGCTACTACGTTGATCATGCACACCCAGAATTCTCTGCACCTGAATGTATTGATGCTGCTCAGGCCCTTCTCTATGACCGTGCCGGCGAAGAGATTCTGTTGCAATCCATGGCAGCTGCCCAGCGGCAGATGCCTGATGGGCAGGAGATTGTTGTCTACAAGAACAATTCCGACGGAAAGGGAAACAGCTACGGGTGCCACGAGAACTACCTCATGGATCGAGCCACTCCGTTTCCTTCAATTGTGTTGCACGCAACCACACATTTTGTGACTCGGCAGATTTTCACTGGCTCTGGCAAAGTCGGCACAGAGATGCCCGGTCTTCGTCGGGATTCCGTTCCATTCCAGATCACCCAGCGGGCGGACTTTTTTGAAGAGGAAGTTGGTCTTGAGACAACTCTCAAGCGTCCGATCATCAACACTCGAGATGAGCCACACGCAGACCCCACGAAGTACCGCAGGCTTCACGTGATAGCTGGCGATGCCAACATGTCAGAGGTTGCAACCTTTCTTAAGCTGGGTAGCACCGCAATCTTGTTGGCAATGATCGAGGATGAGGTGCTCGATGACCTGCCACAGCTTGCCCAGCCAGTTCCAGCCATGCACCAAGTTTCACAGGATCTCTCGCTGAGCGAACCGCTCCTCTTAGCCGACGGAAGCAGCATGACGGCACTCGAGATGCAGTGGCTGATCCTGGAGCATGCTCAGAACTGGGCGGGTAGCAGAGGCCTTTCTTCAGTTGGCGAGGATGTCGGTGAGCAAATTCTGCAGCGCTGGGAACAGGTTCTGAATGGCCTAGATCAAGATCCGTTGAGTTTGGCCTCGCAGGTTGATTGGATTGCCAAGTACCGCTTGTTTCAGGCATCAATGGAGCGACACAGTCTGGATTGGTCAAGTCCTCGCTTAGCGGCGATGGACTTGCAATATCACGACCTTCGTGCCGCTAGTTCGCTCTCTCGGCGAATGGGGCTTGAGCGCCTGACTACGGACGCTCAGGTTGCCCACGCAATTACCGAGCCCCCACCTCAGACTCGAGCCTATTTCCGGGGGCGCTGTTTGGCTCGCTTTCCTGACCAGGTAGTAGCGGCGAACTGGGATTCCCTAGTCTTTGATGTCGGTGAGGCGGCCTTGCAGCGTGTTCCCATGCTTGAGCCTGGCAAGGGCACTCAAGAGGCAGTAGGTGCCCTGATCGATTCCTCTGCAGATGCCGCCGAATTGCTGCAGCGATTAAAGTGACTGGTGGCAAACCCTATGCGGAGTCTGCTGGGGCTGAGATTGCTAGGTAATGCGTCGCTGATTTTGCCTCGGCGCAGGGTACGGTTAGATGAAGCGGAGGTTGAACATGCCAGAACGAGAACTGAAGAAAAAGCCAGAACCACAGCAGCGTGAGAGCGAAGCTGATCTCAGCCCGGCAGTTGCCGAGTCGGGGACCAAGATCAAAGCTGAACTTGATGATTTGCTTGATGAGATTGACGAGGTCCTCGAGACCAACGCCGAAGAGTTCGTGAAGTCGTATATTCAAAAGGGTGGCCAGTAATTCTTCTGGACTCCGAGCTTGTAGCCTTCCCCTCGTGACTCTTCCCAGCTTCGGTCTTAGCGAGGACCCAGGGCCCGATTTTGCAGCACTCGTGCGGCGAATGGGGCTATCGCCAGTAGTACCAGATAGTCCGGTTGATGCCAGGCTGACGGTAACGCACGGAACAACATGTGTTGCTGTTCGTTACCCGGGTGGCGTCGTTATGGCGGGCGATCGTCGTGCAACATCGGGCAACTTCATTAGTCACCGAACCATCGAGAAGGTCTTCCCTGCAGATCGGCATTCAGGGGTTGCCATCGCAGGTGCTGCGGGGCCGGCAATCGAGATGGTTCGCCTGTTCCAACTTCAACTTGAGCATTACGAAAAAGTTGAGGGAGCTCCTTTGAGTTTGGAAGGTAAGGCGAATCAGCTCTCGCAGATGGTGAGAAATCACCTTCCCGCTGCCATGCAAGGCCTAGCAGTGGTTCCGATCTTCGCTGGCTTTGACACTGCTCGAGCCGCAGGCAGACTCTTTCAATACGACGTAACGGGCGGCCGCTACGAGGAATTTGATCATGCTTCCACTGGATCAGGACAGATGCATGCAAGCACCGTCATCAAGATGGGCTGGCGAGGCACCTTGAGCGCTGACGAGACAATTGATTTGGTCTTGCGGGCGCTCTACGAAGCCTCGGATGAAGACTCAGCAACTGGTGGACCCGACCTGCTCAGGGGAATCTTTCCAGTGGTGGCCACGATCACCTCTTCGGGGTTTGAGCGACTTGAAGACGCAGACTTAGAGGCCCGCTACCTGAGCATTCTGGGCCAGGTCGCTACTGAGCGTGGAGGATCCAGATGACTGCACCGTTTTATGTAGCGCCAGAGCAGATGATGCAGGACCGGGCCGACTATGCGCGCAAAGGAATCGCACGCGGTAGGGCGATGGTCGCGTGCATCTATGACCAGGGCATCTTGCTGTGCGCCGAGAACCCCTCGCGGATGTTGCGCAAGATTTCAGAGATCTACGATCGCATCGCTTTTGCTGGAGTTGGGAAGTACAACGAGTTTGACCAATTGCGCATCGCTGGGGTGCGTCACGCAGACCTGAAAGGGTTCTCGTTTAGTCGTGAAGATGTGGATGCTCGCAGCTTGGCTAACCAATATGCACAAATGCTCGGTCAGGTCTTTACCCACGAGATGAAGCCGATGGAGGTCGAGATTCTTGTGGCCGAGATCGGCCACGATTCGACTGGCGATCAGCTGTTTCACATTCTCTATGACGGCACCTTGGTTGATGAGACCGGCTGGTGCGTACTCGGTGGTGAAGCCGAAGCAATCGGATCCAGAATGAAGGAACAGTGGGTAGAGGGAGGAACATTCGCAGAGGCACTCCAAGCAGCAGTGGATGCTCTTGCTGGGCCTGACCGCAGTCTTGTGGTGAGCGAGATTGAGGTTGCGGTGCTCGATAGGGCAGGCCCAAGACGAGCGTTCCGTAGGGTCGAAGACGAAGACGTAACTGCGGTGCTGGGCAATAACGATACGAATCTCGACACCTAATCGGTTATCACGGCCTGTAGGTTGACCAGATGGAACGGCGCATCTACGGACTCGAGAACGAGTACGGAGTCACTTGCACTCTGCGAGGCCAGCGCAGGCTGAGCCCAGATGAGGTTGCCCGCTATTTGTTTCGCCGGGTGGTTTCTTGGGGTCGGTCCTCCAATGTTTTTCTGGCAAACGGGGCGCGTCTGTACCTCGATGTCGGCTCGCACCCGGAATATGCCACGGGAGAATGTGACTCGCTCTATGACCTAGTCGCCCATGACAAGGCGGGAGAGTGGATTCTTGAGCAGCTTGTGGAGTCCGCTCAGGAGCGGCTCAACGAAGAGGGAATTCGCGGAGATATCTACCTCTTTCGCAATAACACTGATTCGGCTGGCAATAGCTATGGGTGCCACGAGAACTATCTCACGAGCCGAGATGACGACCTTGGCCACTACACCGAGGTACTCATCCCATTCCTGGTGAGCAGGCAGATTTACGCCGGTGCGGGCAAGGTCCTTCAGACGGCTCGCGGAGCGCAGTTCTCGATCTCGCAGCGAGCGGAGCACATCTGGGAGGGTGTCTCATCTGCGACTACACGCTCACGTCCGATCATTAACACCCGCGACGAACCCCATGCTGACTCCGATCGGTTTCGGCGACTTCATGTGATCGTTGGGGACTCGAATATGAGTGAGTATGCAACTTTTCTGAAAGTAGGTGCCTGCTCCATCATCCTGCGCATGCTGGAGGACCCGACGGTGGTTCTACGCGATATGACTCTCGAGAATCCGATCAGAGCGATTCGCGAGATCAGCCACGACATCACCTGTACCCGCAAGGTTCGCTTGGCTAACGGTCGTGAAGCAACGGCTGTAGAGATCCAGTCTGAGTATCTGGCACGAGCGCTTCGATATGCAGATAATCACGATATGTCGCCTCAGGAAAAACAGGCCCTAGGCATGTGGGAGCACGTGATGACCGGGCTTCAAGACGAACCGCTTTCTTTGGATGCAGAGATCGACTGGGTCACGAAACACAACCTGATTGAGGCCTACTCCGCTCGACATTCTCTGAAAATCGATGACCCGCGAATCGCTCTATTGGATTTGCAATACCACGACATCAATCGATCTCGCTCGGTTTTTTACAAGTTGCAGGATGCTGGACGAGTAGAACGAATCGTCAGCGATGGGGCAATTGCAGAGGCCATGGAGACGCCACCTCAGACCACTCGGGCCAAACTCCGAGGCGAGTTCATTCGCAAGGCCAAGGAGCGTAAGCGTGACTACACCGTTGATTGGGTGCACCTCAAGCTCAATGATCAGGCGCAGAGAACAGTCCTATGTAAAGACCCGTTCCTGTCTGAGGATGAGCGAGTAGAACGACTCATCGAATCTCTCTGAGTCCTTGACTGGCCTACTCTAACGATCCGTATAGCGGGGGCGTCGAGGCGCTCTCAGTCAGATCGTTTAGCGAGGGGGATTTCATGAAGGTGCACGGAGGAGTTGAGACACTCACAGTGATAGGGGCCGAGGTGGGAGCCCATCTGCAGGTACGCGACTCGCAGGGGCAGTTGCTAGTCACGCTTGTTGCAGATCATGCGGGGAATGCCCATTTGGCATATGTGCCAGCGGAGCCCATTCTTCTTCGCAGCCAGCGGGATCTTGCAGAAGCGCTCTCGGAGGGCGAAGTTCTAGCCGCTGGCGAGTACACGGTTGCCGATCTTGATGTTCGCGTTCTCGCTGTTGATGACAGTGCTGACCCTTCGCTCTACGAACAGATTCTTGCGCCTGGGTTTGGCTACTTGCGTGTCCGAGATGGGGTGGATCTCTCTATCTTGGTCAGCTTTCCTGATGAAAACCTGTATGGCCCTGGTCCCTATCCCACCGTTATTGAGTACTCTGGCTACGGTCCCTCGAACCCGGATGCGCCTCAGCCAGGCACGCTTATTGCGAATCTCATGGGCTTTGCCGTAGTTGGCGTCAACATGCGTGGGACGGGTTGCTCTGGCGGAGTCTTT
>CAMDAT010000051.1 GCA_945888825.1 Bifidobacterium breve
TAGGGCGCCTCGCCCCAACTACTGCAGCGGTAATCAACAGTGACTGCCTGATCCCCTGCCATCAACATGGTGGACCGTCGAGTTACCCACCTTTGAATCGGTGCCTCTTCCCACCAGTTCGGAATCAGGGTGTCGAGCACGCGGCCGTAAATCACGCCCCCGTACATATTTTTAGACCCTGGATACGGTCCCCGTTCCAGCAGACAAACGGAGCGTCCGGCCCGCGCCGCTTCAAGTGCAGCAGCAGCCCCAGCGGGCCCAGCCCCGACCACGATTACATCAAAGTCAGTCACATCAAACCTGGGCCGTTCTCTGCGACTCTTCACGAGCTACCAGTCGCTGCTGCAGAACCTGCAGCGTCTCGTTTGCATCTGCCACAAGGGCCAAATCTGCAAGATCCATCATGGGGCAATGCTCGTCCATGTTGATACTGATGATGTGATCCGGCTGCCCAAGTCCTGCAGTGTGCTGAACAGCACCAGAAATACCGAACGCGATGTAGAGCCGAGGATCCACCACTACGCCGGTGGTACCAATCTGGCGTGTGTGAGCAATCCAGCCGCGATCAGTGATGACTCGGGTTGCGCCAGCCGAGGCTTCTAGGAGTGCGGCAACCTGGGCGAGTTGTTCAAATCGCTCGACCGAATCCAATCCTGCGCCGCCGCCCAAAATTCTGGGCGCTTCTGACAGATCCATGGTTGAGACATCCGGCGGTAGCAGTTCTTCAAGAGTTGCATCTCTGACTGCAGCCTCTACCAAAGGCGGTGTGATGAACTCAAGCGCAGCGGCCGAGCCATGTGCGTGTTCCACCCCGCGAACTCCGGGTTGCAAAGTGACCACTACCGAGCCATTCACTAGGTGCTCCGACAAGACTCGGCCTCCGTAGCGAATAGTGGAAACGCTGCCGGGACGAATCTCCATGGCACCGGCCAACAAGGGTCGTTCAAGGACTGCTGCGATTCGTGGGGCTAAATCACGTCCATCTGGCGAAGCAGGCAGCAACACAACTGCTTCATCCCGCAAGATCGGAGCCAAACGGTTGGCCCACTCCCCCGGAGCAAAGCCCGGAGTCTCCCAAGCGCGCAGGTGGGTTGCGATTCCGGCAAGGGCTTCGGCAGCTTCAGTTGCACCCTCACCAACAAGGAGCGCGCGGCCTTGGGCCTCGGCCACTACCTCGGCCCCACCAGATGGGAGTACCCCCGCCCGGATCGGAACGAGAGCAAGAATTGCAGACATAGTTGAAAGAGTAATGCTCAAGCAGCGATTCTCCCCAAGCAGGGCATGGCGAAGGATGCCAAGTTCAGCGAATGGCCAAGATGCGATCGGCAGAACTAATCGCAGCGCCCACGCGCTCTCCCTCAATAACTGCGGAGTGAGCGCGCCGAGGGGCGACTGCATCGCCAGCCCGGTAGACGTCTACACCGGCGGCCTTGAGTTCAAAGTAGAGTTCATCAACAGGGTCTGCAGGAAGAGCCAGCACTAGCCAATCTGGTTCACGTGTGAGTTGCGTACCGGTTGGATGATGCTGCAGTTGAACCGTGTGACCCTCGATGCCCATCACGCCAGAGTTCGTCGTCTGCAGAATCCCCTTTGACCCGGCACGAATCCACCAGTTCTCCATATCCAAAGTAATACCCAGGTCTTGGCCCACAACCATGCCTGGCGTCATGATCTCGACCTCACACCCGCGATCGGCAAGGAGTTCGCCCACCGAGGTTGCGTGGTGAAATCCAATCTCGTCGATCACGAGGACCTTGCCAGTTGGTTGCGCCTTCCCTGTGAGCACATCGCGGACATCCACAATCCAGCCCGAGCCACCCGCCAAGTCCTCTGGCATCCAGTACGGGGTAGATGGGCGTGCGCCTGTTGCGATCACCACGGAGTCAGCACCACGGCGTGCGACCTCTTGCGCTGTCACCGTCACCCCGAACTCGAACTCAACCCCCAAACGACCGCACTCGTTAAGTTGGTTGCGCACCAAATCACCAAACTCAACTCGATTCGGAACCGAGGCTGCCAGACGGACTTGCCCGCCAGCAGCCGACTCCTGTTCGCAGACAGTTACGTGGTGGCCGTTTCGTGCTGCGGCAATCGCCGCTTGCATTCCCGCCGGACCGGCTCCCACAACAAGGACCTTGCGACCAACAGTTACAGGTTGAGGCGTTCCCACACCCAGAGACTCTCTCCCTGTTCTTGGATTCTCGATACAACCCAACCACCGGTTAAGCCCCATGCGTCCCACGCACTCTTGGTTGCAGGACAAACACAGCCTCGTGTCATCAGTGAAACCTGCTTTTGCTTTGCGCACAAAGTCAGGGTCTGCGATCTGACCACGGACTACCCCGACTAGGTCACAGAGTCCTTCACTCAGGGCTCGTTCAGCCTGCAGCGGATCCTTGAAACGTCCAACACCAACCACGGGTAGATCAACAGCTGCCCGCACCGCTGCAGGTATAAACATCGCGTATCCAGGAGGGATATGCATCGAGGCTTCGATCATGAACAGCGAGGCAGTTGCCACACCAATTGACGTGTTGATGTAATCCACATGACCAGTGGCCTCGACCATCTTGGCCACCTCAACTGCCTCATCGATCCTGGTGCCACCTTCGATGAGTTCATCTCCACACAGACGAACCCCTAGGGCTAACTCAGGACCAATCTCGGCCCGAACTGCTGCAACAATGTCAATCAGAATGCGCGCTCGATTTGCGAGCGAACCGCCGTACTCATCAGTGCGAAGGTTGGTGGCGGGAGACAAAAAGCCGCGCACAATGGAGGAATGCGAGCACTGCAGCTCGACCCCATCAAAGCCACCCTCGACGCAATGGCCGGCAACGAGCGCATACGAGGCAACAATTTCGGCGATCTCAGCTGCGTTAACAGCCTTGGGAACCTCTCGAAACAGCGGATCAGCAACAGCCGAAGGAGCCCAGACCGGTAAGCGCGAATACATCGAAGATGCTTGACCACCGTTGTGATTGATCTGGGCAAAAATAGGCACCCGATGCCGGTGCACTGCATCTGTGATGCGCCGATACCCGGGAATCACCTCTCGGTTGAACCCATGGATCAACTTCTCATAGGGCCAATCAGTGGGGTGGGTGGAATGCTCTTCGGTGATGATGAGTCCTGCTCCACCCTTGGCACGCTCTGCGTAGTACGCAGCATGCTGCTCAGTAGGCAAGCCACCCTCGGCATAATTAGTCAGGTGCGCAGAAAAAACAATCCTGTTGCTCACGGTGACTGGACCCAACTGCAATGGAGTCCAGATCATCTGTTCAGTCATGTTTGTAACTTAGATCCACAAGAGGCCCCAGCCGAATCAGGGATCGAATCAGGGATCGGAACACTGACCGGATCAGTGCGACTCAGAGGAGCGCCTACGCCCAATCAGGATTGAGGCTACGCCTGCTACCGAAGACACTGCAGCCGCTGTTCCGCCGGCAACTGCGGCCACGCGGCCCCAGAGCACGCGACCCTTGTCGCCATCGAGCAAACCCGTGACTTTACGATGCGAATCGACGAGCACTTCACCGATTGGTTCAAGCCCAAACCCAATGAGCTTGCCGTTACGCACATGCCCAAACATTCCGCCGGGAAGGGCAACGGCTACATCTTGGTGGCTGCGGAACATTCCATTGGCAGACTTGGCTAAGTCCACGGCGTTCTGAATTGTGCGTTCAAGACCCGCACTCGTTGCCGTGACCATGTTTGAAGATGTAATGGTCTCGCTCAGTACTGATGCTGTTGCCATTGACTCGCCTCCTAAGCGGCTACAAACTCCCGGATTTCCGCTGCTCGGGTTCTCTTGCACAAGACCCGCCTACTGAGGGTAGCGGCATGGGGCCACAAGTCAACTAGGGATTTCCCTGCGGCAGGTTCAACCCAGAGCAATCGCAGCCCGCCGACCTTCAAGGATGGCCTCGTAGATGCTGCGCGGGGCGACACAATCCCCCACGCTGCAGGCCTGAACCAGACTGATATCAACAAGATCTTGCTCAAGAGCATCGTTCGGTAAGCGGTGACCGGCATCAACGAGCACTGCAACAGGTAGCTCTTGCTTCTGCGCAGAGAAACGGTCTTCGAGCGTTGCCCCCTGTGCAGAGACTGCTCGCAGGAGCATCCGAGGGTGCATGTGGACCCCGGCCTGCAGCAAGCGGGCATTAGCGGGAGCAAGGTCGCCTGATCTTGCGAGTTCGTTTCCAATGATGTTGTCAGGGGTAGCGATATGCACTTCTACCCCGCGGGCAGCGAGCAACTCTGCGAGGGCCACCCCAATCGGTCCGCCAATCGGATCCCAAATCAAGACTGCACCTTCGGGCAGCGACTCCGGATGATCAAGTGCCTCGACAGCAGTTCGCACTTCTGAGCCAGGCTGCTCTTCATAGCCCCGCAAACCCTGGCGTCCGCCTACGGCGAGAATCACATGGCCAGCGAGTTCAGCGGGCGTGACTCGATGATTGTTGATGAGTTCAACTCCTTCGAGTCTGCACTCGGCTTCGAGCCAATCAACTAAGAGTGCCAGTCGCTCCCATCCAGGGCCTTTGGCAGCCACGCGCACAATGCCCCCGAAGGTCTCTGAAGCCTCAAAGAGTCGAACCTGATGTCCTCGAATCGCGGCAACTCTGGCTGCTTCAAGTCCGCCTGGGCCGCCACCGACCACGGTTAGTTCGACGGGATGCGCAGCCGCAGTTTCATAGGGCGCATCTTTGGTTTCGTAGCCCGAGAAGGGATCACCTAAAGCGGACACACGCGGGTTGCGATTGTCACGGACCTGACTTCGCTGATTCGACAGGGTACAGGGTCGGATTCGCGATGGTTGGCCGGCACTCAGCTTTGCAACAAGGTCTGCATCAGAAATCTGCGCTCGAGTCATCTCGACTGCATCTGCGATTCCATCGGTGAGAGCCCATTCGGCCTGATCAACCTCAACGATCGAACCTTGGGCTACAACAGCTACCCGGTCATTGGTCGCAGAGCGAACCTGCGCACGGACTGCTCTGCTGAGCTCCAAGTTGAACCCTGTTGGGGTATGCCCGCCCGGTCGGGTTGCAGACACAGAATAAATGGAGCCTCGCACCACCGTGAGCAGGTCGATCGGACCCTGCTCCGGTTGGACTGCTAGTTCAGCGGCAAGGTCCGGTGCTTGCTCGGGAGTGATACCCGCCCAGGGAGCTAGTTCATCGCAGGCCAGTCGCAGAGCAAGCAACTTCTCGGCGCCAATTGCGCCTCGAACTGCAGTCAGAATCTGCGTCAGGAATAAGCGGCGGTCTCCGCCCCACTCGTCAGTGCGCTGATTGGTGAGCCCCGACAAGAACTGCCGCACGAGCGAGTACTGCCCTGCGTTGATCTCTACTCCGTCGCAGCCCGCCTCAATAGCCAAGCGAGCAGCCAGGACAAATCCATCAATCACCTGAGCAATATCTTCGGGCTCCATCCACTTTGGGACTTCACGGGAGTTCACCTCGGGAACCCGAGACGGTGCCCAAAGTTCACGCTGGCTCCAGTGAGATGTGCCTTGACCCCCTGCATGGCCGAGTGCTGCAAGCACTAACGACCCTTCACAAGAGCATGCCGCCACGACCTCGGCCCACCCCTGCGCACACTGCACTGCTAGCGGTGCACGCTCATACGGCCAGTCAGATTCGTGTACTGAGGCCTCTTCGGTGATGATGATTCCAGCCCCGCCCACTGCTCGACGTTGGTAATACGCAACGTGATCAGCCGAGATGGATCGTCCCGAACCAAGGTTGGTCTCGTGCGGTCCGAAAATGATTCGAGTTGGCGCCTGCAGTACGCCCAGGTTGAGTGGCTCAAGCAGTTTCACTCCACCACTTTGGCTCACTTGGGCTGACTCTCCCAAGCCCTCAGGGGTGACCACATGAATCAGACACGCTGCCGGCGAGTTGGGCGAAGCGTAACTGGAGAAGGAACGGGCACACCTGGTCGTGAATGGTCTGCAGTGGAACTCGGTACTGCGGTGCCGGCCGTTGCAAGCGCAGCAAGATACGGCTCGGCATTGCCCAACACACACTCGGGGTCCGGGTCAGTCAGTTCAAGGCCAACAAAAAACTTTGAGGCCATACAGCCACCTTGGCAGGCGTCGTAGCTACCGCAACTTGTGCAGGCACCCTCGCTCTCTGGCTCACGCAGGGACAAGAACAAGTCCGACTCGCGCCAGACTTTGGTAAAGCCACCCTCGTTACGAATGTTTCCGGCGAGGAACTCATCGTGAATCACGAACGGGCAGGCATAGACATCGCCAACAGGGTCAATCAGACACACGACTCGGCCAGCGCCGCACAGATTCAACCCGGGAAGGGCGTCACCTAGGGCCGAGAGGTGAAAGAAGGAGTCGCCAGTCAGCACGGTTGGACGATCTAAGAGCCAGTAATACAGCTCTCGTTGCTGAGCCTGAGTGGGATGCAGCTCTGCCCAAGAGTCAACTCCACGGCCCGAGGGTCGTAGACGTGTCACCCGCAGTTGTGCTCCATAGGAGTCGGCAATTTCTTTGAACTCATCCAACTGGCTGACGTTGTGGCGAGTTACCACCAAGCTGATCTTGAAGGGACCAAAATCTGCAGCAGCGAGATGGTCCATAGCGGCCCGAGCTGCAGCAAAAGAACCTTCACCGCGAACGAGATCGTTGACCTGAGCATCTGCCCCGTCGATCGAGATCTGAATATCGAGGTAGTCCATGCTTGCTAGGCGTCGGGCAGCGGCGGCATCGATAAACGTGCCGTTCGTCGAGAACTTGACTCCCACATTGTGTGCAGCGGCGTACTCAAGAATCTCGAAGAAGTCCGCTCGCAGCATCGGCTCGCCGCCGCCAATGTTGACGTAGAAGACTTGGAGTCGCTCGAGTTCGTCAATGACTCGAAAGCACTCCTCGGTGGTGAGTTCTCGCGGGTCTCGACGACCCGAAGAGGACAAGCAATGCACGCAGGACAAATTGCATGCGTAGGTCAGCTCCCAGGTCAGGCAGATGGGCGCATCCAATCCAAACTTGAACTCCTCAACTAGAGGACGCGTTGCTGCCGCAGGTTGCGCCGGAATTTTGTGGACAAGCTGCTCAGGCGGCACGAATCATCTCCGAGGTCTCTAGGGTTGCTAGGGCGTTCAAAAAACTTGGCCAGCGTGCCTCATCGACACCAACTGCTTCGAAGGCCAAGCGGACCGACTCGTGGTCCTTGAGAGACTCAACTACTCGAACCAGGTCAGGGTGTTTCAGGAAGGACAGCTTGCGCGTGTCGAAGCTATAGGCCAGCGCACCAAAGCGCTCAGGCCGAAGCGAGACGTTTGGGCTGATCTGATATCGAGCCTCAAGGTCAATCATTCTGATGAGGCCTTTAGTACACGCCACACATGCCGTCGATGGAGACTTCCTCGACTAGCAACTCCTCAACAAGCAACTCCTCAACAGCTGGCTCCTCAACTAGTGCGGCCTCAACTAGTGCGGCCGCATTTTCTTGGGCTGTATTGGCGGAGAGTTCATCAATGCTCATCTGAGCCTCAGTTCCTATCGGAGGATTGGTACAACGCCCCAGATAGTACCGCCCAAGGCCCCAGTTGAGATTCAGCATGGCGCTAACAACACACCTGAGCTGCAGCGGCGGCTCAGATGAACTAGAAGAAGGGGGTTGGCGATTCGCCAGCTCGGTTGCGCAAGGTCCACAACCTTGCGAAAACAAAAGGGGAACTCATGCCAACAACAACTCGTGCCGCAGTGCTTTGGGGAACTGGCGAGGACTGGAAGATCGAGGATGTTCAGCTCGATGACCCAAAGGCGAACGATGTGCTCGTCACTATGAAGGCCGCCGGCATGTGTCATTCCGATGAGCATGCAGTGACCGGTGACCTTCCGCTTCCGCTCCCAGTGATCGGCGGACACGAAGGGGCCGGCATCGTCGAAGCTGTTGGACCAGGTGTGACCACTTTGGCCCCAGGGGACCATGTCTCAATCTCTTTTATCCCGAGCTGCGGACGCTGCAAATGGTGCTCGACTGGCAGGCAGTACCTGTGCGACGAGGGAGCGAAGTTATTCGACATTGGCATGATGAGCGATGGCCGCGAAGCTCACCATGTAAACAACGCTCAAGGGTCATCGACAGCGGTGGGGCGTTTCGCTCAGGTTGGAACCTTCTCTGAGCAGGTCCTAGTCAGCGAGAACTCACTTGTAAAGGTAGAGAAAGATCTGCCCTTTGGTGTAGTCGCCTTGGTCTCTTGCGGAGTCGCCACAGGGTTTGGATCAGCTACTGAGCGTGCAGGCACCAAGCCCGGAGACAACGTGGCAGTCATTGGCGTGGGTGGCATTGGCATCAATGCAGTTCAGGGGGCGCGTATTGCGGGCGCAAAGCGAGTGATTGCAATCGATCCTGTCGAGTTCAAACGTGAACAAGCAATGGAATTTGGCGCGACGCACACCTACTCCTCGGTTGAAGAAGCACTGCTGGCGTTGCCAGATCTGACCTGGGGCGATATGTGTGAGCGAGTCATTCTGTGCCCTGGAGTGATGCACGGAGACATGATCGAGCCAGCACTCGGATTGACCTCGAAGGGTGGCACTTTGGTGGTTACGGGGCTTGCTCCGCTGCTCGAAAACGATGCACAACTCAACGTGTTTATGTTGTCGATGATGAATAAAGAGATCAAAGGCACCGTGTATGGATCCTCGAACCCAAGAGCAATCATTCCTCAACTGCTGTCTATGTATCGAGAGGGCGAGCTCAAGCTCGATGAACTCATCACAAAGCGCTACTCCCTTGATCAGGTCAACGAGGGCTACGCAGACATGCGCAACGGAGTAAACATCCGTGGCGTCATCGACTTCGCCTAACCACCAACTGTGCAACCAAGTTACGACTCCGAATTGTTGAACCTTCTGACGACTTCGGTTGTTGGAAGGAGGCGCGAGCTTGAGTCTGTTGTTGCGGCTCTAGCTGCTAGTCGACACCTGCTCCTAGAAGGTCCACCGGGAACCGGAAAGTCAACGGTGCTGCGCTCTGTGGCTAGCTGCACGGGTTCAGGTTTTGAGTTTGTTGAAGGAAATGCGGAACTCACACCTGCTCGCCTTGTAGGCGCGTTCGATCCCTCGATAGTGCTCGCCCAGGGCTACGTTGCCGAGGCTTTTGTAGATGGTCCCTTGTTGAGTGCTCTTCGGCAGGGGGCTCTGCTTTACATCGAAGAGATCAACCGCATCCCCGAAGAGACCCTGAACCTGCTCATCACCGTTATGAGCGAAGCCGAGCTTCACGTTCCCCGACTCGGGCGCGTACAGGCACACCCCGGCTTTCGACTCGTGGCCGCTATGAATCCCTTTGACTCTGTTGGTACTGCTCGAATTGCTTCGGCGGTCTATGACCGCTGCTGTCGCCTCGCAATGGGCTACCAAGATGCCGCTGATGAGGAACAAATTGTGCGCTCCGCTGCACCAGAGGCCGCAGACGCGATTGACCCAAGCACCCTGCATGCAGCAGTAGCCATGATTCGAGACAGCCGAACCCATAGTGAGATTCGTACAGGTTCATCAGTACGCGGCGCGATTGACTTTGTGATGGTGCTCCGTGAGCTTGCAGCGCTGCGTGGCACCTCAACCCAGGACCCCGCAGCTTCTCTCGATGCAGCACTGCTCGCGCTGTCCGGAAGGATCCGAATCAACGAGAGCGGATCACGCACGGCAGAGGAACTCGTTACAGAACTTTGGGAGCGCCACTTTGGCCCACAGGCAACCGAACCGGCTGCTACGCAGAAAAAAGCCTGACCCCGCCGCCTGGCGGGGGGCGACAAGAGACTGAGGATATTAAAGAAGGAGAACAGGCTCGCAGCGCAGTTGCCGAGGCGGGCCGCAGGACCACCTCTAGGCGTGAACTCTCGCGACACCCGCAGTTCGACAACGTCTCCCCCGAGGTCGGCCAACTCGACCCTGAAGCATTTTCGGAGCTGCTCGACCAAGACCCCGATGAAGCGCTTGCCTTGCTCGCTGACATGAACGGTGCCACCGACGAACGACTGCGCAAACTTTCCCAACAGCTTGCCGGCCGAGTCGTGGTGGACCTAGCAAAGCATGGCGCTGCACCGACTCGAGGGATTGGGCGCCTGCATGTAGCTCCGGCATCCAAGCAGTCAGGTGATATTGACCTTGATGCATCGCTCGGCCCGATCATGCTGAGCCGGGCCACGAACACCGCAGTTCGCACAGAGGACCTAGCCGTGCAATCTTGGAAACGCTCAGACACCGCCTTGTGCTTACTGGTAGACCGATCTGGCTCGATGTTTGGTGAGCGCTTGGCGGCCGCTGCTGTTGCCGCAGCAGCAGTGGTGTACCGCTGTGGTGCGGACTGTTCTGTCATTGCATTCGCCGAGGATGCAATTGTGATTAAGGCTCAGCAGGAGCAGCGTTCCCCCGAGCAAGTCGTGAGCGATTTACTACGATTGCGCGGATTTGGAGTGACGAACCTGGCGCTCGCCATGCGCGCAGCCTCACAGCAACTTGCCCGATCCACTGCCGCAAGGCAGATCACACTCGCACTGTCAGATTGTCGGGCAACCACAGGCGGAGATGCGGTTGGTGATGCCTCTGCACTATCGGAATTAGTAATTCTTGCCCCAGCCGAAGACACCGAGGACGCCCACGCTCTGGCTGACCACTTGGGCATTCGATGTGCGCCCCTTGCAGGCCCCTCAACAGTGGCCGAAGCGCTCGCAACCGTGCTCCGTTAAAAATCTAGAGCAAGAAAAACTCAGGCTTCGCCCTGAGCATCCGCCATCTCGCGAAGGTCTTTCTTTGAGACCTTGCCAAGCTCCGCTGTTGGAAACTCATCTACGAAGTACACCGAGCGGGGCACCTTGAAGTCTGCCAGATCGAGTTTGCAGGCCTCAATGATCTGAGCAGAAATGGCCTCTTGGTCAGCCGTAGGGTCGGCCAGAATCACAAAGGCCACCGGCACCATGTCGAGCATCTCGTGTGACCTAGCAACAACTGCAACGTCGGCCAAACCAGGCACCGTGCGAACCACATCTTCTACCTCACGGGCAGAGACGTTTTCTCCGCCCACTTTGAGAGCGTCTTTGTCTCGGTCGCAGTACTGAATGTTGCCATCGGCGAGCAAGCGAACCATGTCCCCGGTGCGACCCCAACCATCCTCGGTGAAGAACTTCTCGGTTGCCTCTGGGTTGCCGAAGTACTCCCAGAACACCGACACGCCACGCACGCCGCGAATCCAGAGTTCGCCTATCTCACCCTCTTGGCAAAGTGCTCCAGTATCAGCATCGACAATCAAGAACTCATATCCGGGTGAAACCTTGCCCATAGCTAGGTCGGGGTAGGACTCAAAATCGTTTGAGTGAATGCAGTGAGTAACGAGCTCAGTCATGCCATACGCAGCAATGACCCGCATGCCCATCATCTGGTCAAGCACCGGCATGATCAGGCCAAAGACGCCCACCTTGACCGTGTGGCTTTCGGGGATTCCGGAATCAAACGCTGCCTTGATAACAAAGGGGATGAGCGAGATGTGGGTAACAGAGTGCTTAGCGATGACATCCCAGAAACGACTCGCAGAAAACTTCGGCTGCAATACCACCGTGCCACCAACACCCAACACGGTCCAGATCGCCCAGGCCTGCGTATTGACATGAAAGAAGGGAAGTGAGGCTAAATAGATATCATCTGCGCCCATATCAATATTGGTGGGGTTGACTTTGCCAGCCCACAACATATTGGCGTGCGTGTGTACTACTGCCTTTGGCTTGGAAGTTGTGCCCGAGGTGAACAGCACTCCAGCGGGCAGCATGGGGTCTGCTGTTCGCACGGGTGCTGCAGCGGCGTCACCCTCGAGAACCGAAAAGGAGTCCTGGCCATGGGCAAGTTCTTCTGAACTAGCAGCAAGACCGGAGTTGTCATCAGTGACCACAATCCACCCGAGTTCCGGGCCTGCTTCAGCCACGAGAGCCGCAAACTTGGGTTGGGTAATCGCACCAACGCATGAGGTTTGCTCGATGAAGTAGCTCACCTCGCTTCGCACGCTGCGTGTGTTCGTCGTCACGGCAATCGCTCCGACTCGTGCGCATGCATACCAAGCAATGACGCCCTCGGGGCAGTTTTCGGCATGGATCAGAACCATGTCTCCAATGCCAACACCCTTTGCATGCAGGCCCGCAGCTACCTGCTTAGTGGCCTCGGCAAACTCTGCATAGGTCCAGGTGCGATCGCTGCCGTCCTTGGGTTCCCAGATCAGGAATGGGTGCTCCGAGCGGTGCTCTCCCCAGTGATCAATCATCCAAGGGATGTCCTGCCCACCAAACTGATAGGCCGCTACGGCTGCGGGATCAAAGGATTGTGTCTGAGTCATGTTTGTGAAGTTAGGCGACAACGCATCGAGATTGCTAGGCAGTGTGAGAAGAACCAGCAGTGTGAGAAGAACCAGCAGTGTCCGAGGAACTGCCAGCCTCGTCCGGGTCGCGCTCGAGTGAAAGTAAGTACTCGTTATGGATGTGATTCAGAAATCGTTCTACGGCCTGCACCGCGTTGACTGTCCGAAAACTCGAGAAAATCTCGAAGGCATGCTGGGCTCCGTGAAGCTCTGCGTACACCACTGGCCTCTTCGAGGTTGTACGCAACGCATCAGCAAAGCTGCGGGCACCCTCGACGGGAACAAGGACATCTTTGTCGCCGTGAATCACCATCATCGCAGGAGCTTCCTCGGTAATGCGATCAAGAGGCGAGTAGGCAGCCCATGCATCGGGCGACTCTTTCATGGTGACGCCCATGACGGTTTTGGTCAGCAGATCTGTGAACTGCCTGCCGTTGTAGCCCTCACGGTCGGTCAGGTCATAGACACCATAAAATGGCACCGCCGCCTGCACAGAAGTGTCGGCAGTCTCAAAACCAGGCTGAAATGCGGGATCGTTCTGAGTCAGGGCAACGAGTGCGCAGAGATGCCCACCAGCGGAACCACCCGTCACCACGATGAAGTTGGGATCAACGTTGTACTCCTCGGCAT
>CAMDAT010000052.1 GCA_945888825.1 Bifidobacterium breve
GGGTTGGGGTTTGGGTTCCAACGCCGCTTTACGCGAACGCCCACCAGAGAGCTTTTCGCGAAGGCGATCCAACCTGGTCGGAGTAGCCTCATGTACATCAGGGTTACGAAACATCTTTACTCCTCAACAACATAAGAAACAACAAACAAAAACCACTCACAGAGACATTGTGCCGAAATCCTGCCAAAAGACAAGCCTGTGGGGTGCGGCTTCAAAAGCCGTAACGCAGACACCATTATGACCAACCTGTGACACAACACAACCGGGTAAAAACACCTACAACAACAGCCGACTAGGTCAAACGTCCTACACAAACCACAAACACTTGACACCACCCAGACAAATCAGTACAAACAAAACCCCACCCAAAACCCCACCCACTGACACAACAACTGACACAACCCAAAACACCAAAAACCCACTCCTAGCGCCTGAGTCTGCGGTTGAGTGAACGGGCATGTGACGGAACAGCCGGGCTTGGCTGGACGCGCTGAATCCCCTGCGGTTGCAGGGGATTCATGTGAGTACCCCCGGTGGGATCCTCCCGGGTTGAGGATTTACGTCCGGCTCGCCGATAACTGCAGTCGGAGCCTGTCCCCGGTTCAACTTCGAGCAAACTCCAGGAGTTCAGTTAGGTCATCGGGGTTGAGGTCTGCTGTGCGCAAGGACCTCAGGTATCGAGACCGCAAAGCCTCCGGACTGAGATCGGCATTTGCACCCCAGGTGAACGGATCGACCCCGGCCGAGTTCAGCAGCACGTCCGCTGCACGTCGGGCATGGCGTCCGTTTCCATTGCGGAACAGGTGAACAGATACAAGGCGGTGATGGAAGCGGGCGGCTGTCAGGTCCTCCGCTCCGGTCTCTTCAATCCAAATCTTCGCGTTCTCGCACAAGTCGATGACGGCCATCGGGATCCTGACAGGGTCGATCCCGATGTTCATTGCTCGAGGCCTGTACTGCCCTGCCCAGTCCCAAACATCGCCGAACATCTGCTTGTGAAGGCGGCACAGATACACGTGATCGAGGACAAGCTCCGGCTTGCTCGGTTCGGCGAGAGTCAGAGCATGAGCGATGTTGTCCTGCTCGGCGGCGTTCAGTTCCCCGCGTGTGGTGATATACGTGGGAATGAGTCCTTCGATGTCATCTTCACCGAGAGGCGTGTGGCCGTCTCCTTCTGGAAGGAGCGGGTCTACTACCGCCACAGCTGCCTAGAGGTGATGAGCGATTCGATTAGCTCGTCAATCAGTGGTCGGAGTTCAGCGTCTGCAGCTTGATCCTCCAGCCGCATTGTGTGCGCTGCCCGGCCGGCCTGTTCGACGGCTTTGGCCCGAGCCTGCGTGCGCACGTCGGCTTCGAGCGACCCAGAGCGCGGCACAAGGGCGTAAACGAGGTCGCAGTCGAGAGCGTCAGCCACGCGTTCGAGAGTCGAAATCTTGAGGTCGCCCAAGACCTCGGCCTTCTCCAACTGTGCGACTCGCGGTTGCGACACACCCATACGTTTGGCGAGATCGGCTCCCGACATGCCAAGCGCGTCGCGAATCGCTCGAATCCAGCCCGCTGACGGACGTCGGCCAATCACAGGCTCGATCTGTCTGAAGCGTGAGTCCAGTGCTCGCCGAGCCTGGGCACGAATCGATGGTTTTCTCGCCATAGGTATCACCTATCTATTGAAATTTAGTGGCTCAGTAATAAGCTAAGTCTAATTATACGGAAGCTGAACGATTAGCTATAGATTATTATAGCTCTAGCAAGTCATAGCCGGCTGAGGGCGTTGCCACCTGACGAGCCGACACCGGCCCAGCGCTGGTTCGCTCTCGCCGAAGAGGACCTCGCAGCTGCGCGGGTCTTAATCGCCGACGGTTCCGCAGCGTTGCGTATCGCCGGATTCCTCTCTCAACAATCGGCGGAGAAGGCTCTCAAGGCGGGCTTGTTCGCTGCGCTGCTGGGAGCGCCGAGAATTCACGGACTGAACCAACTGCTTTCTCGCTACCCGACCGCTAGCGAACCGAGAGTCGATGTCGACGATCTCGACATACTCGACCCATGGGTGAGTCCACTAACGCCGCCTGGGAGCGTGGCCGCTACCAGCCGCCGCTGAAACCCATCGCGGAGTTGGCGGCTGTCCTGCAGTTGCCGCTGATCGACCTGTTAGCGCTCCCGAAACCCGCCCTGCCCGCGCAGCTGCGCCGAGTGGCCGACGTCAGCATCGAAACCCTCGCTGAGGCCATCGACGTGCCCGTGGCCCAAGTCGCCGCCTCGGAGGATGGCGCCGAGATGCCCGCCCAGGCCAACGACTAGGCCGCCGCGATCCACATGCGCAAGTCCACCCTCGCCGCCGCCGGGACGGTCTGCCGCCGGCCGACGGTGTCGGCGCGTCGGTCGTGTAAACGCTGAGCGCTGTAGCGGTCAACGAAGTACGCGCTCGACCCGCAGACCTGCGGGCGAGGCACAGGCGGCTATCCGGACGTGATCATGATTGCCAGCAGGTCGGAAACAGGGTCCTTCGACACCTGGATGGGAGTCCCGGCCTTGCCACTGGCGACGGCGATGGGGGTCAGTGTGCTGTCACCGTTGCCGACCACGTAAGCGGTCGTCCCGTCGGGAGTGAAGCCGATCCAGTGCGGCTGCGACTTTGCGACCATCTTAATGGCCGGCTTGACGGTCACCGGGGTGGTGGTGAGGTCGATGGGGACGACCTCGTCCATCTCGGGGGAGTCTCCGGCGATCGCGACGTAGGCGAGGGCGCCATCGGGGGAGACCTCCATCTGGATGGGCGGTCCGGGCATCGGGATCGGCTCGCCCGCGGTGTTAGCGGCGACGTTGATGGGTGTGAGCGAGTTGCTGCCCTTATTGGCGACGTAAGCGGTTTTGCCATCTTTCGTGAACTCGATCCAGTTGGGATTCCGGCCCACCTTGATCGACGGAAGGATCGTACCGGCGGCCCCGCCGTCGGTGACGGTGATGGGCGTGACGGTGTCGCCGGCCACGTCGTTCGTGCCCCAGTTTGCGACGTAGCAAGTTCGTCCGTCCGGGGTGAAGGCTACCGTGTTCGGGCCTGCATGCGGGATGTCGAGGGTCTTCCCCACCCGTCCGGTGGCCAGGTTGACGGTGGTGACCGTCTGGCCTCCGTAGTCCGCGACCCACGCCCACTGCTCATTGGTCTGCGGGACGAACTTGACGTCGACCGGCTCCTTGCCAACCGTAATGGGCGTTCCCAGCTCGCCCGTGGCGAGGGTGATGCTCTGGACCGAGTTGGTGCCCTCGTTTGAGACGTAGGCCGTCTTGCCGTCCGGGGTCACGATGATGTCGTTGGTGCCCGCCCCCTGGCCGAGTTGAATGGGGGTGCCGGGCGTTGCGTCACCGAGGTTGATGGGGATGACTGTGCCGACGCCGGTGGTGTTGTTGTTGTCGGCGGCGTCGGTGACGTAGGCCGTAAGTTCGACTGCGGTGCTGCTGGACGAATTGCTTGACGTGGAGTTCGAGCAACCGGCAACCAGCGCAAGGCCGAGAGCCATACTCCCCACGAGAGCCGGGCATTTGAGTCGCAGGGACAGAGTAGGGACTCTTCCAACAGAACGAACCATGGGGTCACGGTAACACAGCGAGTTCGCATGCTCGGTGGATAATCGGCCCGTGAGTCTGGCGCGCTCTCGTAACCGTCTGGCCTGAGTGTGCCCATCCCGCGACCAAGGGTGACAGTGAGAACACCGTGACTGAATCGCTCGGGGTTTGGTGCAGGGTGTGGTTAGACCAGGACCGGTTGGTTCTGGTTCCGGGTTGAAGCGCAGTAGTTCGCTTCTTTCTCGGCTGGTGTGATCATCCCGATCTGTTCATGCAAGCGTCTCATGTTGTACCAATCAACATATTCGTAGATCGCCTCGACGAAGTCTTAGGAGGAGGTCGTCTCGAGTCTCCCGCGAGATATTCGCGAGATGGATTACCCTCTCCTAAGCTAAACCCTGACAGCGACCCTCCAGAATCCCCTGCAATTGCAGGGGATTCATGTGAGTACCCCCAACGGGATTCGAACCCGTGCCGCCACCTTGAGAGGGTGGAGTCCTAGGCCGCTAGACGATGGGGGCCTATGCACCCTGGATTGCTCCAGAGATCTTGTTGCTGGCTTGCTAGCTCGGGGGGGAGGACTCGAACCCCCAATAACTGGACCAGAACCAGTTGTGTTACCGATTACACCACCCCCGAAGGTGATGGCATCCCGAAGCATGCAAGCCTTACTTTAGCCGAGACTGCTCAGAGTTCAGAATCCACGGAGCTTGGCTATCAGCCTCTGCCAGACCTTGCTCCTCTCGGAGCTAGATTGCTCCGAGCTGAGGAACGCAGATACTGAGTTGTTAGCTCTCGAGAGCGGGGCGTTTTGCCACGAGGAGCAGAAGAGATCCCAGCAGGATCAGGCTCAAGCCAGCAGCAGTGAGCAGATTTGAGGTTGATCCGGTGAATGCGAGTTCTTGCTGTGGAGGCTCACGGTTCTGGGTCGCAGCAAGGACTGCAGCCGTAGGTTCTACGACAGTGGTGGTAGGTAGAACACTCACGGGAACGGTGGTGCTTGTGGTGCTAGTGCTAGTCGAAGTGGTCGAGCGGGGTGGGCAGGGGGATCCCCAGTATTGCTCTGATGTTGCTGTGTTCAGCGGAAACAGCAACGGTCCTGTCCACTCGCCTGTGGGGCTGATGGTCTGAGGTGTTGCTCCGGTAACAACATCAAACTGCACGGGTAGGCAGTCTTTTGAAAAGGTGATCACTGTGGTTCCGGCTTGAGAAATCGTGAACTTCAGCGCCTCTGCGAGCTGTTGTGGCCAAGCTACGCCGTTGCCAGGCATCGAGTAGATCACCGCTGTTGCCTCTACCGGCTCGCACAGCGGGGCCGAGGCGATCACCGTAAGCACGAAGTTGGTAGCCGAGGAGGAGACTCGATTTGTCAGGGACGCAAAACGCGGAAGGCATTCCCCTTGTTCGGGGTTTGGGGTCTCGACCACCGAAATCTTCGAAGGAGTTGCCGTTGCAGTAGTGGGGGAGGCAGCGTCACCGTCAGAAGCGATTGCGAGTGCTGGTGTGAGGAGTAGTGCGACGCCACAGGCTAGAGTCGTTGCGGCTACTGACTTTCGCATGTATCCGAGGACTCTCAAGTGGCCTCGCTGTGGCTTCGTTTCGGTAGTGAGCACTTGTTAAATCCTTCAGTAGATGGGAACAGATTCGGCAACTGGAACTCAAGATTCGGAGAGGGTGGTCACCATCTAATTTCGGAAACTAAATTTATTTGAGCACGCTGCGGTACTTTTGTAAATAATAACTTTTCCTGTCTGTAGATAGCTCTAAGGAGCGGAGCAAGAAAATATCCGCCGAGATCCGCCGAGATTCGTCGGTTACGCCAGCCCTCAGAGGCCTCCTGAGAGGTTGTCCCGGGGCCGCAGTTAACACTGTGCAGAATTAGCTCCACTCGCAGTTCAATGAAGCAGCAACGTGATTCACAAGGTAGTCGATCTCAGCTTCGGTGTTGTAGACGTGGGGGGATGCACGAACTGCCGCCTCGAGACCACGCTCGTCCATATCGAAGCGAGTCCAAGCTGCCCGAGTCACAGACACGTTTATGCCGGCCAGTTTTAATTGGCCCGCAAGATAATCGCAGTCAACGTTGGGCAAAGTGAACGAGACAATGCCCGACTGCGGCCCCGGGCCATCGTGGATCTTGGCGCCGGCTTGTTGTAGACCCGTTCGCAAATTGGCTGAGAGACCAGAAATCCGAGTCGCGATTGCCTCAATCCCCAACTCGAGGGCATAGCTCACAGCAACACCTAGGCCGATCTGCGCTGCGATTGGGTACTCGAACTCTTGGAAGCGTTCGGCTCGGGGCAAGAGCTCAAAGCTGCTCAAGCTGGTCCAAGTAGCTGAAGAACCATCGATCCCAGGTGGTTGCATTCGCTCTGCCCACTCCTCACGCACGAACAGCCAACCCGTGCCACGAGGGCCGCGCAAAAACTTTCTGCCGGTTCCCGTCGCGACATCGCACTGAATACCGCTGAGGGTGAGCGGGAGCTGGCCGGCAGACTGACATGCGTCAAGAAAGAAGGGGATTCCAAGTGTTCTGGTGCGCGCACCGATCTGAGCGACATCAGATACCGCGCCTTTATGGGTACCTACATGAGTGGCAGTGACCATTTTGGTCGAGGGGTCCAAGCGGGAATCAAGATCTTCAAGGTTGAGGGATCCATCCTCGTTGAGCTGCATGAGTTCAATCTTCAGATTGAAAAGCTGCTGAGCCTGAAGCAATGCAAAGTAGTGGCTGTTGTACACGCCACTATCAACCAAGACGGTTCCGCCAGAACTAAACCAACCAGCAAGTGCGAGGCCCCAAAAGGCCTTTGTCCAAGCCGAGGTGTCGCTGTGGGTGAGTGCAATATCTGCTGCGTCAACGCAAAGCAGCTGAGCGATTGAAGAGCGGGTGTGCATGAGCTTGTCGGCTGCTGCCTCGGCGGCTTCGTAGCCACCTAGTTGTGATTCAAGGCGTAGATGGTCTGTGACAGCATTGGTCACTGACCGAGGAGACAGGGCCGCTCCAGCATTATTTAGGTGAATGATCTCTTCGCACCCTGGAGTATCGGCACGCAGTTGTGCAACGTCAAGGCTCATCTGCTGAACGTACCGCGAATTGCCTCAACCCTGCGCTGCATGCCAACCCAACGAGATGAGTACCCAAGTTGTCACTGCTAGTCGCTAACTTGTTTGGAGATCTAGAGAAGTAGTACTTCCCCCTCACTACGAATCACCTTACATACAGGAGTAATCATGGCCTTTGGCCAAGCATCTGGGCCTCCGGCCGCAGTTCAACAACTCAACAGATTGGCTGAACTCCTAGCCGAGAGAGGCTTCGACTCCTTCAAAGAGGCGCGACACCCGTTCGGCCTGACTCAACGCCAGGCTTCGGGCAAGTTTTCAAGTGGCGAAGCATCTGAACTTATTGAACGGCTCGAGGCCGAGTCCGTGGTCTCGGCCGATCCATTGCCCTCGACGACAAGTAGAGCCTCATCCAAGAAGCCAGCCGTACCGGCTGCAGCCAAAGCGGCAAGCAGGACTGCCAGCAGCAGACCAAGCAGGTCGGCAAGCCCGGCCGCAGGGGACAGCGCCGGAGAAAGTAACGACGCGGGTCAGGTGGGGAGCAGCAAAACTACTGGGGCTGAGGTCCCTCAGAGTGCAGCTGCGCAGGCTCGTGCCATCAAGAAACGAAAAGCCCGAGAAGAAGAGGTTGCAACTCGGATCGAGTCTGAGGTCATGGCAAACGAACTCGTCTCACGCGGTTGGTGCTGCATCGCACCCGAATAGCTCCTACCTATCGCTGTTCAGGCGCTTGGAAGAGCCCAGGCAATCGGGCCTCGTCCAGCAGCGATGAGCGCTGCGTTGGCCTGAGAGAAGGGGGCCGATCCAAAGAACCCTCTATATGCCGAGAGTGGTGACGGGTGAGCGGATTCAATGACATGGTGGCGTTGCTGGTCGATCATGGCTCGCTTTTGCCGAGCGGCAGCACCCCACAGGATGAACACCACCGGGTCGGCAAACGAGTTGACGCGAACAATGACCTGATCAGTGAACTGTTCCCATCCCTGACCCTGATGCGATCCCGCTTCACCGGAGCGAACTGTCAGGGTGGTATTGAGCAGGAGGACTCCTTGATCTGCCCAAGAGACGAGACTTCCGTGCCTTGGAGCAGGAGTCCTCTGGTCGGCCTGCAGTTCTTTAAAAACATTGCGCAATGACGGCGGTATTGCCACATCCTCGGGTACCGAGAAGCACAAGCCGTGAGCTTGTCCCGGGCCGTGATAGGGGTCTTGACCAAGAATGACCACCTTGACCTGTGTCGGCGGTGTCCGCTGGAACGCCGCAAAGACTTGCTCGGCTGGCGGAAACACTTGATGTTCGGAGCGCTCAGCGGCAAGAAATGCTTGCAACTCGGCCCAGTAGGGCTCTTCTAACTGAGCGGATAGGAGCGGGCCCCAATCGCCCAAGTCCTTAACTGCGCTCACGACTCGGATTCGAGAACCTGCAATGGCCCGCCGTGTCGCTGTTGCCACTCGGTATAGCGATCAAAGAACTCGGCTCCGAATGGGTCCTCGCCAATCAGTTTCATACCAGCGCGCCAAATCGTGAAGTCATCTGGTGCGAGTTGATCAGCAAGCGCCACTCGTGCTCGTGCCGCTTCGAGAAAACCAAGTCGGTGCAACTCGAGTGCCAACCGAAACTCGGTGCGGGCTTGTCGCTGAGCATCAGTCAACTCGCCAATCTCTGAAGTGGGCTGATCTTCGACGGCGGGGAGTTCCTCGTTGAGGACCCAATTGCGCACAGCATCTAGATGAGGCCCCGACGCCACCCCGTGAATTTCGGTGAACTGATCATCGGAGAATTCAGCTGATGGCTGCCGGACTATGCGGCGTTGCTCGTCAAGCCAGAACACAGTGGGGACGTTTGTCAGGCCGTATGTGTCAGCAAACCTGCGGTCGGTATCTACTAACACTGGATAATCAATATTTTCGGCCCAGGGAAGGACGTCCGCTAGGGATTCGTCAATGGCCACAGCGACCACGTTGAAGGAAGAACCGGCGAGCTCATCCTTGAGCGCATTCCAGCCGGGAAGGTCGTATCGGCAGCCGCACCAGCTAGAAAAAGCCACGACCATCGTCTTGCCTTCTGTGCCGTCAAAGAGTCCATGCTGCACACCGTCGACTCCGAGCAGTGTGACCTCGGGTGCTTGGCCCGAACTGAGTGCTGAAGATGCATCGACTCGAGTTCCGATGACTGCAATTCGGTGCTTCTGATCTGTAGCTACTGCTGCACCAAGGGCTTCGCCGACTTTGGCAGCGCTGAGATGACTTGCATGCGCAGCCTCGCCAATGAACGAGGCCGGAATGCATTCGGTTCCCCGGCACCATCCCTCGGGTTTTTGCTGCCATCCGGTGACCTGGGCCAAATCCTCAAGTGCCAGCATCGGGTTGGATCCCGTGCCACCGTTAGCGCTTGCGGATTCTCCGATGATGGTCCAGGTTTGCATGAGGCCAAGGTAGCAGTCCGCAGAGAAATCAATCCTGCGCGGATTTCCAAGCGAAAAGCGCTTCGATGCTCAGTTGTCGAACGGCCATGCCGAGGCCCTGAGATGCTGCAACCAGATCTTCGTGTTCTGGCTTAGCGCCGTGGGGGCCAACCTTGATCCGCACGGGGTAGCCATGAAGATTAATTGTGTGCGTCCTGCGGGGGAGTTCACATTTGGTGAGGTCCCACTGGCGAAACCCAAGAGTTCCGGTTTCGTTTGTGACGAACTCAGCAATCTGCGGTGCAAGCTCCAGTGTGCAGAGCACGCTCAGCTGATGCGCTGAACGGGACTTCTTCATGGTGATCGGGGTAACCCAAGCATCATCGGCCCCGAGCGCTATCAGCTCGGTCAGCACATGCCCAAGAATCTCGGGAGTGATGTCGTCAAGGTTGGTCTCAATCATCGTTGAGGTGAACCATTCGCCTGCTGGTTCCGGTTGAGGTGCAGCGTTGAGGAGCACTGCGGTGAGCACGTTGGCATGGGAGTCGGGGTCTTTGCTTCCTGCCCCTCGGCCAGTTCGTTCAATGATCCCAGCTGGGATGTTTCCCCAGGTGTCGACCATTGCTGCGAGCAGCGCAACGCCGGTGGGAGTGGCAGTTTCGCAGTCCCAATCCACAGGAACAGTGGGAATGCCAACTAACAGTTCGAGGGTGGCAGGGGCAGGCACCGGAATGATTCCATGGGCCATCGTTTGCGTGGCGGTTCCCAGGCCAATGGGTCCCGAATGCACTTGCGTCACGCCGAGTGAAACCAGCGCTGCCCAGGAACCCAAAATGTCGATGATGGCATCCACTGCGCCGACCTCATGAAAATGAACCTCATCAAGCGCTATGCCATGCACTTTGGCCTCGGCTGTCCCGAGCAGCAAGAAGCTCTTTCGAGCGCCCTCTGCTACTCGAGGGTCAAGCTCTGAACTGCTCAACATGGCATCAATCTGCGGCCAAGGCCGGTGATGATCATGACTCAGAACCTGCACATCTACGGCTGTGGCAACTAGGCCTCGACGGTGAGTGGGGGACACCTCCAAAGACCAGCCCGGAAGTTCTACTGCAGCAAGCTGGGACCGGACCCATGCCTGATCAGCACCAAGGTCGAACAGTGAGCCGAGGACCATATCGCCCGCCACACCCAACGCAGGGTTGATCCAGAGCGAGGAAGTCATTCAGTACTCGGTTTCTGTTTGGAGCGAGCCTGCGTAGAGCATTCAGATCTCAGATCTCAGATTCAGAATCCGCATGGCAGCGCAGGCTGCGCCGTAGCCGTTGTCGATTCCCACCACGCTCATGCCCGGCGCGCAAGAGGCCATGGCAGACAACATTGCCGTGATGCCTTCCAAGCTGCTGCCGTATCCCACCGAGGTTGGCACTGCGATAATTGGGTTTGGCACCAGGCCAGTTAGCACCGTGCTGAGTGAACCTTCCATGCCGGCCACCACGATGACTACAGAGGCCTCAGAGATCTGGTCGAGAGAATTTAGGAGTCTGTGTAATCCAGCGACTCCCACATCTTGAACGACTTTGGTTGGTGCACCGAGTGCTTGGAGTGTTACCTGAGCTTCGTCAACTACTGACTGATCAGAGGTTCCACCAGAAACGATCACAACTGGATTCACGGCCATAACTGAGCTGTGTTGCCAGCTCAGAGTGTTTGATTGCATGGCCTGAGGGGCAAGGCTATCTAATGCCGTTCGCTGCTCAGCTGTGCTGCGAGTAACAACTACGGGGTGATTGGTTTGCTCAAGCAGGCGAGAGACAATCTCGACGCACTGATCCACAGTTTTTCCGGCAGCGAAGACTGCCTCGGGAATACCTAGTCGCCCCATGCGGTCAACATCGATTTTGCTGTGGCCTAGGTCCTCAACCTGTGAAGGTTCTCTCTGACCCGTGCTGCTCACGACGAGCTGCCTGTGGGCAAGAGGGCTTGGTTCAGATTGCCAGATCTCAAACCAGCAAGATCCAACGTGACGTAGCTAAACCCCAAGGCTGTCAGAGCAGCCACAAGTTGTTCAGACTGAGCGACGGCGGCTGCGAGCTCTGACACGGGTACTTCGATGCGCGCTGTCTCGCCATAATGGCGAACTCTCACATCGCTGAAACCGAATCCACGCACGGCTGCCTCTGCACGGTCAACGCTACGAAGCAACTCGACACTCACAGCCGTGCCGTAGGGAATGCGAGAAGCAAGACAAGGCATTGCAGGGCGATCCCACACTTCAAGTCCGTACTGTTCAGCCAGTCCCCGAATGAGCTGCTTATTGAGGCCGGCCTGAACTAGGGGGAATACAGCACCACGCTCTTGTGCTGCTGTTTGGCCGGGTCGGTGGTCGGCAAGATCGTCAAGATTTACCCCAAGGATTACGGCGGCCCGTCGCTCCTCGGCAATGGGAGCGAGTGCATCCATGAGGGCGGTCTTGCACCAGTAGCAGCGGTCTGATGAGTTGATTCTGTAATCGGGGTTCTCAATCTCGCGTGTCTGAACGCTGCGCCAAGGCAATCCCCAGGCCGCTGCAGTACTGCGACAGTGGTCGAGTTCCCCGTCCGCAAGAGAGTCTGAATCGGCTGTTACCGCTAGGACACGATCGGCTCCGAGAGACTTGAGCGCTACATAGGCGAGCAGGGCTGAGTCCACTCCTCCTGAGAATGCGATCACTACAGAGGAGAGCTCGCGGAGCGACTCCCTCAGGTGCTGGTCTGCATCAGTGAGACGTTCATGCTCTAGGCGAGGTGCTGCTAGCAACGGGTCCGTTCTTGTTTCCTGCAGCGGCTGCTGATGGGGGGTTTGTTGAACGGCGCGACTCACCGGGCAGATCGTAATGGGCAGCGGGCGCACCGTCGGGCAGAACTGGATGAGGGCAGCTTGGTGCTACTTGCTTCCGGTCTTCTTGGTGGTGCTGTCTTTGGCTGATCGAACGAATGCAAAGATGCCAATTGCAACAACGCCCACTAGAGAAACGATCAAGATCACGGTCATGAGATACTCCTCTGGCCCGGTACGATTCGGACAACGTTGACTACCTGGAGTGCTAAATGAACTCATCTAATGCTGCCACTACTCATCACTGGGGAGAAATTGATGGGGTATCCATCGACTTTCCGATGGTGGTTGATGAGATGCATCAGGCGACGTTGACCTACACCGTTCCTCTCGAAGCGGCTCAGGCCCTCATCCCGGGAGATGGTTTTGAAGTATTCGAGGTTGCTCCGGGATCTGCGATGTTTCTGCTTGCTGTCGTTGACTACGTGCAGAATCCTTGGGGCGACTACAACGAGGTGAATTTCGGATTGCTGGCGCATCCGACTGGTCAGCCTGAGCGAGTCGGTGCCTATGTGTACCGCATGCCTGTGGATCAGGAATTCACCATGAAGGCTGGCAACCAAGTCCTTGGTTTGCCAAAGACGGTTGAGGACTTGAGTTTCGTCTACACCGAGGATTCTGTCGTGATCGACTTAGCTATGGGTGGCGAGCCAACCATGAAATTGACCCTGCCTCGCGTGCAGGCGACAGAGGCCCCTACATCGACAGAGACGGTCACGTTCTCGTATCTCAACGGAGTGCCAACCGAATTGCCGCTCACAATTGAACTCGGTGCCGGACTCATTTCTCCTAGCTTGGTTCAGATGGAGTTGGGCACATCTTCGGTTGCCGAGGAGCTTCGCAGCCTTGGCCTTCCCGGTGTACCTGATATGGCTGTGTGGGGGGAAAGCTTATGTGGAACGTTCTTACTACCTCGACCCGTGTGAACCCGGCAACGGGCGACCTAGGCCTGGTGTCACAAACGTGAACAACTCAGCTAGCGATGCCTCTGGCAGCGATGCGTCAGGTGGACTTCGGGTGGGTGAAGCCGAGGCTGATTGGTCAGGCGATGCTGAGTACTTTGAGTATTCGCGTGCAGCGAACCCAAT
>CAMDAT010000053.1 GCA_945888825.1 Bifidobacterium breve
GTCTTTGATTGGGGCGAGGACACCGCCGAGGGCGCACTCGTTCCCTATCTGGTCACCGAGTATTTGGGTGGTGGCAGCCTCAGGTCGATGCTGGACCACAGCGGAGTGCTGAGCCAGTCTCAAACCCTCGTTGTCGGGCTGCAGACAGCGCGAGCCTTGGCCCATGCGCACCTTCGAGGCCTGGTGCACCGAGATGTGAAGCCCGGAAATCTGCTCTTCGATGAGGAGGGCCGCCTGCGCCTTGCTGACTTTGGCTTGGCCCGAGCACTAGCAGAGGCCTCTTGGACTGAGCCGAGTGGATCTATGGCTGGCAGCACCCGGTATGCCTCGCCAGAACAGGCCTTGGGTCGTCGCCTTGATGGTCGCTCCGATGTGTATTCGTTGACGCTGTTACTGGTCGAGTGTGTGACGGGTCAGGTGCCACTAATGGGAGAGACCACGGCCTCGACTCTGGCACTTCGAACACAGTCGGATCTGGAGTTGGATGCCTCTCTAGGCGGACTGCGATCGGTGCTCGAGCGTGCCGGGCGACTTGACCCAACAGATCGGCCCGAGGCGGCCGAGTTCGAGATTGCGCTCATGGCCGCAGCAGAGGAACTCGCGCGACCGGAACCACTTCCGATTGTCTTGACCTTGGGAGTGGCCGAGCAAACGGCCGAGTTGAGACAAGTCAGCGGCCTTGGCCTGATTCAGAACCTGGGTGCCGAACCCGAACTTGGATCCCTGACTGAACAAACTGAGCCTGAACAAACTGAGACTGAACAAACTGACTCAGAGCAATCTGGGGCAGAACAATTTGAGCTAGGGATTCAGCCGCTGCCGCAAGAGGGTCTTGCTTACCCCGGATTAGCAGCCGACCCGGAGCCACAGTTTGCCGCGGCTGTTCCTATTGCCTCCGATGACCAAGCCTTTGCTGACCCTGCGTTTGGCGCATCTAGCTCGGCAACAACCGTCGCGGGGCCAGCCACCGTGCTGGCCTCTGGCCAACATGGTTCCCCCGGTGAGCATGCTCAGGGTTCTGGAGTTCCTAGTGAAAAACCACCACGCTCTGCACGAAAGAAACCTCGGACAAGAACCCTGGTAGCCGCGGGATGCGCAGTGCTGATTCTCGCCCTGGCAGGCTGGTGGTTCTTTATTCGTGTGCCCGTGCATGCCGTGCCCGACCTGATCGGGCTGAATCTAAATGTTGCGACCGCTCAAGCGCAGGACTTGGGTTATGTCGTTGATTCCTCAACGAAGGATCGACAAGATGGAACCGTTGCGGGTCAAGTGCTAGCTCAGACCCCTGCCCCGGATGAGTCACTAGCAGAGGGTTCTACGGTTCAACTCACCGTCTCGCTCGGGGCAACGTTGACCCCCTTGCCGGCCGTGGTGGGGCTACCCGAGGCTGAGGCTCTTGCTGCTCTCGAAGCAGCGGGGCTAGCAGTTGGAGCGGTGACCCGGTCGATGAATGAGGAAGTTGCGACAGATGCCGTCATCAGCGCAACTTCGGCGGCCGGTCAGGAACCAGTGAATGCTCAAGGAGAGATTCCTAGGGGCACCGTGGTGGATCTTGCAGTCTCAGATGGCCCCGCCCCGCGAGTGGTGCCCGACGGCCTAGTTGGCGCACCTGTTGATCAAGCTAGGGCTGCGCTAGCTGCTGTGCAGCTCGATGCAGCTGTCAACGAGGACTACAGCGAAACCGTGCCGCCGGGCTACATCATCTCCTCCAACAAAGAGCCCGGAACTGAGGTTCCTCGTGGCTACACGCTGACGCTCATCATGTCGAAGGGGCCTGCTCCAATAGCAGTGCCAGATGTCCGAAACCTGTCTGGAAGCGCTGCGGCGGCACAACTCGAATCGCAAGGTTTAGCAGTGTCTGGAATTGAGGGACCGCCATCTGGTCTGGTGCTGCAGACTGATCCCACCCCAGGCGAGCTGGTGCCACGGGGCACAGCAGTGCGCATCTTTACCAAGAAGTAGCTCCGGGCCTAGAGCCGGCCCAGAGCCTGCCCAGATCCGGCCCAGAGAAGGCTGCTCCGTAACTGCACGGCAGCATCAACTAGGACAGCATCCACCACTCTGAGCGTTCTGCGGCCTACTTTTTCCCGAACCTGACCGTTCGTCTCGTTGGGGTGGTCTGCTGGACGTGGTGTTCCCCAGCCTCCGCGATGAAGCGGCCGCCCCAACGAGGCAGAACGGTTTTCGACTTTGCTCCCAAGACAAGTGGGCAATCGACTTGTGCTTGCTTAGGAGAGAGCTCGACCCGTGTCGCTACTCGGTCATCTCTTGAATGGCCAGAGCGACTTCCATGGCGCTGGGGTCTGCGGCACCAGCCTGCATGGCCATGAGCTTGGTGATGTCGCCATCTACCTTGATTTTTCCTGCCATAAAGGCCTGCATGCCAACCTGCGGATTACCTTCAACGAGGATTGCCTTGGCCGTTGCGTAGTCCAAAGTGACAGTCAGGTCTGGGTTCTCGATGTGGCCGAGATCCATCTTGAGCTCACCCTCGGAGGTGTCAATATGCGCCTTGATCTCGCCCTCACCGAAGGGAACTTCGGTAACGATCTGATTCATGCGCATTGCGTGTGCTGGGGGAGTGTCATCAACTCCCGAGGCTTCTCTGATGGATTTAGCCTGTGCTATCCATTCCTCGGTCAGGAAGACGTACTTAGTCATTCGTTGCCCCTCTCTAAGTGGCGGGTGTGGTCAGGATTCAGCAAATCGGGAGCAGGACTTCAACTCTTGAATGATGAAGTCAACACCGTCTACGACACTAGTGGGGGCGCGGGTCTAAAGTGCACCGAAACCAAGTGAGTGGAGTCGACATGAGTCAAGTTATTGCCGGAGCTGAGCCAATGAGCGTCGTGGGTGGATCCACGGGGGTCTTGGTACTCCACGGGTTTACGGGCAACCCCCAATCCATGCGGCCACTAGCTCAGGCATTCGTAGAGGCTGGGTACAGCGTCGAACAGCCACTGCTGAGCGGTCACGGGACCGTAGTTGAGGACATGTTGGACACCACTTGGGAGGACTGGTCAGCAGATGCAGAGGCCGCGTATCAGTCGCTTGCTTCGAGAACTGAGTCGGTGGTCGTGGCGGGTCTGTCGATGGGTGGCTCGCTTACCTTGTGGTTGGCAACCAAGCATCCAGAGATTGCGGGCATCATTTGTGTGAACCCGGCAACTCAAGTGCCACCCGAGGTGAGAGATTTTGTTGCGTCCATGGTGGAGGCAGGAGACATCGTGATGACGGGCATTGGTTCCGATGTGGCTGACCCGACCTCACCTGAGTCTGCCTATGCAGACACGCCGCTGAAGCCTTTGATCTCTATGTTTGATGCGGCGATTCACACACAGTCCGCTCTGCCTGACGTCAAGTGCCCCCTGTTGTTGTTTACTTCCCCGCAGGATCACGTAGTGCCGCCGACTGACTCTGACTACCTAGCAGACGTCTATGGGGGGCCTGTAGAGCGTGTGAGTTGCGATCGTAGCTATCACGTTGCAACCCTGGATTACGACAAAGAGATGATCATTGATCGCTCCATGAAGTTCATCCGCACGGTGAGCCCTCAATAACTGGCCCTCACTACATAAACCCCCAAAAACACTACAGATCAAGAGTTCGTGCGCGCTGCAACCTAGGAGGTCTTGATCGAACCGGAGCGGTGATGAACCTCTGTGGTAGATATTCTCGCTTCGGAGCTACGCCTGTTGGCGGCGTCGCGACATCAGCAGCGTCGTGCCTAGGACTAGAGCTACACCGCCGATGATCGTCAGGCCAGCAATATCACTTCCGGTTAAGGCAAGTGAATCGGCGACCGTTGTTGGAGTTTGTGCCTCAACCGTTCGGGACTCGCTCAGTGAGAGAACCTGCGCTTGCACGTAGGGATCATCTGGTGCTGCGGCGCTAGCAGAACCGAGTGTAAACATGATGGAGAGACATAAAGCTATTGCGGTAACCGCTCCGAAAACCCTCATCTTTTTTCCCATTAACTTAGGCTACGCTCGCAGCCGCTTCTTGTCCAGACAATTCTTGTAGGTGTAAGCGTCTCTCTCAATTCAGGCTGTCAAGGTCAACGCTGTGGATCCGGTTATCGTTCCATTTTTCTGATCCAGCAGTCCATGCCATGGGCGGTATTCGAGCCGAAGGGAGAACCTCGATGGTGTCCCATCCGAGTGGCAGATCGAATGCGACGGCAACGGTCAGGGTTTCTCGCGGGTGGATGAGCACTTTGCTGACGAAGACTTTGCTTAGGCCGTCCTGAGTTGTCCCGACAAGCTCAGCCCCAGTGACCTGGGGGTTTCCTGACCCGAGCGGTGCCGTGACGGCGAGAAGGCCGAGATAGTCCCCGGCAGCTAGGCCAGTTTCTGGGTAGGGGCCTGCAACGTAACGAGGAAGGCCTGCAGGTGCAGCGTTCGTCAGACGCACATCTACTGTCACGCGCCGGAGTGCTGTATCTCGCTTGGCGCTCAGCGTCGAGGAGGTGGTCAGGAACTGATCGAGTTTGTTTCCACCCCTGTTGAGAATCGAAACCATCAGATCGTGGTCGGCAATCTTTCCCGACAAGCCCAGCGCCTCCCACCCCTCCTGTTGGGTTGGCTGGTTCGACCACATCAGCAGGTGTCGACCCCTACCCGCGGATTGAAGGGCTCGCACGAGTTCGGATGCAGGGACTGGTTGACTATTGAATGACTCGAACACCGCTGCGGCCACCTGGCCAAGTTGCGAGCGCCGATCCTGCTGTCCATCCCCAGAGTCGAGATCATCGCGCAAGTACTGCTGGAGCAAGAGTTCAGACTTCACGTTCTCGGCCGAGATCACAAGCGGGCCATTCACCCCCGCAATCTGTACCGGCCCCACAAGTTCAAGAAGGCGCTTCAACCCAATAACATCAATCGCCATCACCCCCTGAACAGGTTCTCCATCCTCGGGAGATTCAGCAGCAGCGTTCCTACTCGCTGCTGCCGTCCACATTTCTGAGGCCATTCGAGCGGACTCATCAAAGCGAGGCGTGACGTTTAAATTGCGCCACTCTTGGGTCGGTTGAAGCGGACTCCAGAGAGCTTCAAGTTTCGGGTCAAGAACTGAGCCAGGTTGTTCGAGTTTAAGGCTTGTAGAAGAAAGGAACTCTCCAAGTGAGAAACTTCCATCTTGAACCTCGAGCGTTCCTGCTTGCAGGTACATGCCAGACCCTGCTCGCATCTCGGCGTTATTGGCTGCAAGCACCAAGTATTTGTTTGGTCCCTGCAAGAACTCCAGCACGCCTGTGGTCCCAAGGACGGCTGAGTCCACTGCTCCGAGAAGGTTGTTGTACTCCGCAAGGAACTCATTTTGAGATCGCCCAACTGGGCCGATGAGCGCTGGGGAAGGCTTCAGCGCCGCCGCCTGTAGTTCTGTTTGAAGTGTGAGAAGGACTTGTTGAATCTGCTGAGTGGTGGGGACGCGCTCATTGGGGGTTGCGGTTTCTTCATCCAAAATCAGCGAAAGGGCGTTGATTGCATCATCTGTGCTTCGAGTCGTTGCGGCAGCCGAGATAGCCAAGTTCCTCGAAGCCCGCAGTTGCCTCCCGACTACGGGTAGCAGATTCAGTGGCGCCAGAACTGCCGAGTCTAGGGTGTCTGCTGCCGCCTCAAAGTCCTTGGCCGCACCGCTCAGTTCGGCAGACTGCTTGTGCCTAGCAGCCGAGGCGGGTGCCGCTACGGCATCGAGTAGGCCCGTGAGATCTGTTGTGGACCCCGATTGCGTGGGCGATCCAGCGTTGAACTCTGCGAGTGAGGCCCGGCCGAGCCGTGAATCCTGCAGAGCGGAACTGACAAGCATGACCACAGCCACTAGCCAGAGGCCCAGGAGAAGTGCAGCGCATGCGTAGACCCGCCTCCTTAGGCGAGGTTGGCCGGGTGCAGCGTCTGCAATCTGCTCAGCTGACATCTCTGCAGGCTATCGGGGGCAGGCGGGCTTCGGTGAGAGCTTTGACCGACAGTAGAGTGTGAACTCATATGACTGAGCCCACATCACAGGAGCGCACCCATACTCCGGCTTCAACTAGCGAGCGCATCACAACCGAACAAGTCGCCAAGGTCGCCAAGCTGGCGCGTCTTCGCCTGACTGATGAAGAACTCACCCGGTTCACCGGCCAACTTGGTGACGTGTTGGAACATGCAGCAGATCTTGACCTGTTGGACCTTGAGGGCGTGGAGCCAATGGCGCAGCCCATCCCGCTTGCCAATGTGTTCCGAAAAGATGTCCCCGGCCCGATTCTTGATCGCGATGAGGTGCTTGCCGTCGCACCCGCTGCCGAGGATGGCTTCTTTCGTGTTCCGCCTGTGCTTGGAGAATCAGAATGAGTTCAGCGATTGATATTGCCGCATCGGTGCAGTCAGGTGAGCGCTCCGCACTCGAGGTACTCGAAGAGCATCTTGGCGCTATTGCTGAGCGTGAATCAGAGGTGCACGCGTTCAACTTGGTCACCACTGACCACGCAATTGCTGCTGCAACTGCAGTCGATGAACTCTTGGCCAAAGGTGGCCCGCTTGGCCCACTCGCCGGGGTTCCCGTCGCGATTAAGGACAACCTCTGCACACGGGGAGTTGCCACCACCTGTTCTTCCAAAATTCTGGAGGGGTGGGTGCCGCCCTATGACGCGACCGTGGTGACTCGCCTTGCTGCCGCCGGGGCAATCATGGTGGGCAAGACCAACATGGATGAGTTTGCAATGGGCTCCTCCACCGAGAATTCAGCCTTTGGTCCGACGCGCAACCCGCATGACCTGAGCCGTGTTCCCGGTGGGTCCTCGGGCGGGTCCGCTGCAGCTGTCGCAGCAGGGTTTGCTCCCATTTCGCTTGGATCTGATACTGGTGGATCCATTCGCCAGCCTGCGGCGCTCTGCGGAGTAGTTGGTGTCAAACCAACCTACGGCACGGTGTCACGTTTAGGTCTGATCGCATTTGGATCCTCACTCGATCAAGTAGGACCGTTTGCAAACTCTGTGGCCGAGGCGGCGCTGGTATGCGAAGTTATCGGTGGCCACGATCCCGGTGACTCCACCTCTCTTCCGCAGGCTTTCCCGGCGGTCAGCGAGCACCTGTCTGATGGTGTGGCTGGAATGCGTATTGGCCTGATCACCGAGATGATGGGCGAGGGGATCGCCCCCGATGTGGCGAAACGAATTCGGGCAGCAGCGGAGTGGCTCGCAGCTGCGGGCGCCGAAGTTGAAGAGGTATCTGTACCAGCGGTGACCTTTGGGCTGTCGGCCTATTACCTGGTTGCTCCCGCTGAGGCTTCCTCGAATCTCTCTCGCTATGACGGGGTGCGCTACGGCTTGCGAGTCGATGCGCCCACCACCGGTGAGATGATGGAACTCACCCGAACCGCAGGGTTTGGTGACGAAGTGAAACGGCGAATCATGCTCGGAACCTACGCACTATCTGCTGGGTATTACGACGCTTTCTATGGCACCGCCCTGAAGGTTCGCACCTTGATTCGGCGTGACTTTGACGCAGCCTATGAGCGCTTCGATGCGTTACTTTCACCCACCTCGCCAACCACAGCTTTTTCCTTCGGCGATAAGACGGCCGACCCGATGTCGATGTATCTCAACGACGTTTGCACGATCGCAACCAACTTGGCAGGACATCCAGCTATGTCAGTTCCGTATGGGCTTGGTGCTGATGGAATGCCCGTTGGGGCACAGGTACTCGCTCCTGCTCTTGGCGAAGTAGCCATGTTCCGTGTGGCAGCAGCCCTTGAAGGGAGCTTGTCATGAGTATCGATCTCAGCGTCTGGGAAATCGTGATCGGCCTTGAGGTTCACACCGAGTTGGCCACGCGTACCAAATTGTTTTGCTCCGCACCGAATGAGTTCGGTGGCGAGCCCAACACCAATATTGACCCACTCACCCTTGGCTTACCTGGTTCGCTCCCGGTACTCAATGAGCAGGCAGTTGAATTGGCCATTCGGGTTGGGCTGGCACTCAACTGCAAAATTGACCGCTCGGTGTTTTCGCGTAAGAACTATTTCTATCCAGATCAGCCCACGAACTATCAGATCTCGCAGTTCGACCTTCCCATCAATGGCGAAGGTTGGCTTGAGTTGCCTAGCGGCAAGGTGATTGGTATCGAGAGAGCGCACCTAGAAGAAGACACGGGTAAGTCAACTCACGTGGGCGGCGGCGGGCGAATTCACGATGCCACCTACTCGCTCGTTGATTACAACCGCGCTGGCGTACCGCTGCTCGAGATTGTCGGCAGGCCGGACCTCCGTTCAGGGGATGAGGCACGAGCGTATGTGTCGGAACTGCGTGCCATCCTGGTGGCGGTTGGAGCCTCGGATGGCAAGATGGAAGAGGGCTCCCTGCGCGTTGACTGCAACGTCTCGGTTCGCAAACATGGCGACGCCGAACTGGGCACTCGCTGCGAGATCAAGAACATCAACTCCCTGCGAAGCCTGGGACGAGCCGTGGATTATGAGGCTGAGCGACAGATCGACATGATCCTTGCCGGCGAACGCATTGAGCAGCAGACGCGGCATTGGAACGAAGACGAGGGCCGCACACTCAAGCTCCGCTCCAAAGAGCAAGCCGATGACTACCGCTACTTCCCCGAGCCAGATCTAGTAGGTCTCGCACCCTCTCAGGAGTGGATTGATCGAGTTCGGGAAGCTCTCCCCCTTCTGCCTGCAGCGCGTCGACATCGGCTGTGTGAGCGCTCTGGGGCAGACACTGCACAGGCGGCTCTCATTGTGGAACGTGGTCTTGATGACCTGTGCCTAGCGGCGCTTGATTGTGGAGCCGATCCCAGCCGTACCATTACGCATGCTGAACACAATCTCTCTGATCCCAAGGCGCTTGAACTTGATCCTGAGATGTTTGCCAAGCTCACGAAGATGGACGCCGATGGCGACTTGAGTTCGACTCAGACAAAGACCGTGCTTGCAGAGCTTGTGCAACTCGGCGGTGATCCTGGCGAAATTGCCGAGGCCCACGGATTCAAAGCAATGGATTCCGGCGAACTTGATGCCGTTGTGGATCAACTCATTGCAGAGAATCCTGAGCAGTGGCAAAGATTCTGTGAAGGGGACCCCAAAATTTCGGGTTTCTTTGTGGGTAAGGTCATGAAGGCAACTCAGGGCCAAGCCGATGGCAAGGTCGTTGCGAGCTTGCTAGCAGACCGGGTTCCAAACGCAGCCAAGGAGTAGTCACATGCAAGCGAACACCAAGACGAGGGTGCTGGGAGTCCCTGCATATGCGATCTTAGTGTTGCTAGCTGTGCTGATGTCGGTACTAGCGACTTCAGGGTGCAGCACTCCGAGATCAAAAGACTCGGTGGAGCTCAACGAAGACATCGCTGATGTCACTGTGCCAGGAGTTCCCCCCACATTTCCGCCAACCACTCAATACGACGGCTCTGGCTTGAGCGATGATGCAAATGCCCTGCTGCAGGAAATTGCTGCTTTGCAGACTGAGGAGGATCTCTGCGTCATCCTCACGGGCAAGGCACTACAGCCGCTGTTCACAGGTGGTCTCGATACCACCACTTTGGTAACGAGCCCGTCGGGGTTAACGCAGCTGTTGATTGCATTCAATTCCATCTTTAGCTACATCGAGACCATTGCGCCCGATCAAGTGAAGCCAGCTGCGGTAACTATTAATGATGTTTGGGCTCGGATCTCTTCGCTCAACTCTTCGGCTGCGACCAATCAGGCTCAGGTCCAAGCAATTCTGATTGAGCCGCAAGTCGTCGCCGCCTTCGAGGGGCTTGCAACTTGGGCTTCAGTCAACTGCGACATAGCGAGCCAATAGCGGAGTTGGTTAGAGTCAGGCCATGTCTACGATTTGGCAACTCATTGAGCAGCGTGCAGCCCAGACCCCAGATGCAGTCATCTTCGTAACTGAGGATGACACTCGCATGACCTTTGGCGAGTTTCGCGATGCTGCCGAGGTTTGCGCCGCAGGCCTGGCCGGACTTGGGATTACCTCGCAGACTCGAGTGACCTGGCAGTTGCCGACCTGCATTCCTGCAATCGTCGCTTCTGCAGCGTTGGCTCGGCTCGACGCAGTTCAGAGCCCGGTTATGCATCTGTACAGAGAAAAAGAACTTGGTTTTGTCATGCGTCATATGCAGGCAGAGTTCTGCATCGTGCCGAGCGTGTGGAAGGGGTTTGACTTCACGGCCATGGCGGACTCCCTTGCTGCCGAGATGAGCCCATCTCCGGTTGTGCTCAGCTTGGATTCTCTGCCGGCCGGGGATCCAGCCGACCTTGGTCCAGTTCCCGAGTTTGCCGAGGGAGAAGAACCCATTCGTTGGATCTATTCCACCTCGGGGACAACCTCCGACCCGAAGGGCGTGCTGCATACCGATGCCACCCTGATAGCAGGGGGACAAGGCCTAGCTGATGCGTTGCAGATGACTGCTCAGGACGTTGGCTCAATGGCGTTTCCATTCGCACATATTGCTGGCCCCGACTACCTAGTGATGATGCTGATCAGCGGCATGTCGGCAGTACTCATCGAGGCGTTCAACCCTGTTGACGCTGTGGCCACCTACGCCAAGAACGGCGTAACGATGGCCGGTGGAAGCACTGCGTTCTACCAAATGTTCTTGGCAGAACAGCGCAAACAGCCCGAGACCAAAGTCATGCCTGCGCTTCGTGCACTCTCCGGGGGTGGCGCGCCGATGCCACCAGAGATTTATCGGGAAGTTCTAGATGAAATGGAAATCAAGGTGTGTCACGGGTATGGCATGACCGAGATTCCAATGATCACTCAGGGGTCGCCCACCGACTCTGATGATCAACTCGCTCATACCACTGGCAAACCCGTCACGGGCGCAGATCTGCGCATCGTGGCCGAGGACGGAAGCTTGGCTCCAACGGGAACTGACGGTGAGGTTCGGGTCAAGGGGCCGATGGTGACCAAGGGCTACACCAACCCTGAGCTCACTGAACAGGCATTCGACGAGAATGGCTATTTCCGCACGGGCGATATTGGACATCTTCGCCCCGACGGTCACGTGGTGCTCACCGGCCGCATCAAAGACATCATCATCCGTAAGGGTGAGAACATCTCCGCCAAAGAGATTGAGGATTTGCTCTATGCACATCCCTGCGTGGGGGATGTGGCCGTGATTGGCCTGCCCGATCGTGAACGAGGCGAGCGCGTCTGCGCAGTTGTTGAGCGGCCGGCCGAGGGCGAAGTCATTACCTTTGAGGAGATGGTGTCGTACCTAGGCGAGCAGGGGCTGACTAGGTTCAAGACCCCCGAACAGCTCGAGGTTGTGGACTCGCTTCCGCGCAACGAGACCTTGCGCAAGGTTCTGAAGTACCAGCTGCGTGACAGTTTTGCTGACAAGGCTTGGCCCTGAACTCAGACCCTGAAGTCCCCAGAGTCGTTCGCCCGCCCAAGGGACCCGCTGGTCGGGACCAGCCCTCGCTCAGCCCGCCGCTGCTCTCGGGTAGATCTCTTGAACCGGTGGTTCAGGCTCCTCGCTTTCAGGGCCTGCGCGAGCACCGAGCCATTTTGGTTTCGGTGCTTGTTGTTTTGTTGATTCTTGTCGTCATTGGAATTGGAAAGTTTGCTGCCGAGAGAGCAGCAGATCGTGATACCCAAGCACAGGCAGCCAGAATCGAAACCCTGCTGCAGGGTGCTTCCCCAGATGATTTCTTGGCGTTCAACGCCGGGGTAAAGCGTCCCGGCTCGTTAGCAGTCAAGGTTCGGGACGAGCCAGGGTTTGTCAACGTCAAGGCTGTTGCCGATTTGTCGTTCATTCGGTTCCAACCCTCTGGTTGGTGGGCCGGATTTACCGAGCGCTGCATCGTGGCAGAGCTGCGCTTAGATGGCGCCAGAGTCACCATTCCCAAAACTGCGTGTGTTCGCGTAGCAGTGCCTGCCTCCTGAAAGCCTAGATTGTGGTCATGAGTGATCAGCCAGACATGAAAACCCGCTCGCATGAGGTCACGGACTTTCCAAGCCGGGCCCCTGCTCGGGCAATGCTCCGCGCTACTGGCATGACCGATGATGATTGGGATAAGCCGCAGATTGGCGTTGTCTCTTCTTGGAATGAGGTCACGCCATGCAATATGCCGCTGGCAGATCTGGCAAAGCGGGCAAAAGAGGGTGTGCGCTATGCGGGCGGTTATCCGATTGAGTTCAACACCATCGCCGTTTCAGACGGCATCTCGATGGGCCACGAGGGCATGCGTGCATCGTTGGTCTCTCGTGAGGTGATAGCTGATTCGGTAGAGACCGTGATGCATGCCGAACGCTTTGATGCCATGGTCACCTTCGCAGGGTGCGATAAATCTTTGCCAGGCATGATGATGGCCTCGGCCCGGCTGAATCTGCCCTCTGTGTTCTTGTACGGCGGGTCCAAGTTGCCAGGCAACTACAACGGCAATGTGCTCGATATTGTCTCGGTGTTCGAGGCAGTCGGTGCCTATGCCACAGGCGCAATCGATGCTGAAGAACTTGATCAAATCGAGCGAAACGCCTGCCCCACAATTGGTGCCTGCGCTGGCATGTTTACTGCCAACACCATGGCCTCTGTTGGCGAAGCGCTGGGATTGTCGCTACCCGGTTCGGCCTCAGCGCCAGCAGTTGATCGACGACGCGATGATTACGCCTACGCCTCGGGGGTAGCAGTACTCAACCTCTGCAAGCTCAACATCCGACCGCGTGACATTTTGACTAAGGCAGCATTCGAAAACGCAATTGCAGTGGTGATGGCCCTTGGTGGTTCAACCAACGCTGTGCTGCATCTCTTGGCAATTGCTCATGAGGCAGAAGTCGAACTACAACTCGATGCGTTCAACAAAATTGCTGCAAAGGTTCCCCATCTTGCAGATACCAAACCGCATGGGCAATACCACATGCTCGACGTCGATCGGGTGGGCGGCGTTCC
>CAMDAT010000054.1 GCA_945888825.1 Bifidobacterium breve
CCCGTGCCGGGATTGCCAGTGAATACCAGATGATTGCTGGTCTCCATAGTGGGCAAATTGCGTGCAGCGCGAAGGCCCTGCACGCAGAGAAAATCGGCAACTAGGTGAACGCGTTCTTTCACCTCGTGCAGGCCGACGAGTGTGTCGAGCTCTGCGAGGAGTTCTTCGAGTGGGCGCTCAGGGGGATCGGCCTTTGCCGTGTCTGTCTCTGCTTCTGCTGCTACTTCTGCCTCAGCATCTTCAACGGGTTCGGCACTGCGCTTGGGCTGAGCGCCTTTCGGACCCGCCAACGTTGCCGCCTCTGCTGCCGAGGATCTCATCCCGGCGAGCAGCTTTGACCTAAGCGCAGAGATAGCAGTCAGTTCGGCTGCAGAGGTGACCACATCTAAGGATGCGACTACATGGGCAATATCTAATGAGCGGTTGTAATACTGCTGGGCTAATTCGGTGCCTTGTCGAGCGTCAGCATCGGCCAGAATCCCAAACAGTTCCGAGTCGGTCTCTAGCCAGTGGCGACGGCCGACTACTAGGTCGCTGCCACGCAGTGTCTCTGGGGTGGCCAGCAAGAGCTGAGTATCTGGCAGTCGGTGACCGAAGGCCTGAATCAGGTTCTCGAGTTCGTCGGTTGTGTGACGTTGATCGGCATCGATCATGGCAGTAGCCAGATTGAACGCCTCGACGGTGACTGCAGAGCGCAGATCCTGAGGATCCACGTCCGGAAGCTGTGCCGTGGCAGAGATCAACGCATGTGTGAGATCCTCAACAAAGCTGTCGACAACAGCGTCGAGTACGGAAGTAGACACAGCTAAAGAGTACCGGGGCTGCTGTGGTAGCGAGCCATTGTTATAAGAGTTTGGGCCAATACTGCGGCAAAGGCTGAGTAGCTCATTATCCAAGTCAGTCCCTCCACTAGGGCAGCTATCCTGCCGGGATGACAACAACGCCAATGCCAGAACTCGCTCGGAGAGCCAAGCAAGCTTCTCGGGGGCTGGCAACAGCTTCAACCTCTACCAAAAATGCTGCCCTGCTTGCTGCTGCGGATGCCCTAGAAAAGGACACAGAGTCCATCTTGTTGGCCAACGCTCAAGATGTCAGCAACGCAGAGGGTGCAGGAATTGCCCCCGGCTTGGTGGATCGTTTGCGGCTCGATACCGGCCGCATTTCAGCAATGGCCGGTGGCTTGCGACAGGTTGCAACCTTGCCAGACCCCGTGGGAGAGGTTCTTGACGGTTGGGTTCGGCCAAATGGCCTGCGAATCAGCAGAGTTAGAGTGCCACTCGGTGTGATCGCAATCATTTATGAAAGCCGACCCAATGTCACCTCCGATGCTGCTGGACTGTGCTTGAAGTCGGGGAACGCTGCATTTCTGCGTGGGTCCTCCACAGCGATTCACTCGAACATTGCAATTGCGCAGGTGCTTCGCTCAGCCGTGAGCAGCGTTGGCCTACCCGAGGATTCGATCATTCTGGTAGAGGACTCCTCTCGTGAGGCTGCCGTTGAATTCATGCAGCAGCGAGGGTTTGTCGACTGCTTAATACCTCGTGGCGGCCCATCGCTTATCCAGTCGATTTTAGAAAACGCCACCGTCCCGTATGTCATCGACGGCGATGGAAACTGCCACGTGTACGTAGATAAAGATGCCGATCTGCAGATGGCCGAGTTGGTCCTGATCAACGCAAAGACGCAAAGGCCTTCAGTCTGTAACGCAGCGGAATCGCTGGTTTTGCATAGCGCTATTGCAGAACAGTTCCTGGCTCAGGTTGATGTATCACTGGCCGCAGTTGAACTTGTCGGAGATGACCGCTCTCAGCAGATGCTCGGTCGAATTGGAGCAGCAACCGAGGCAGACTTCTCGACTGAGTTCCTTGACATGAAACTCTCGGTCAAAGTTGTGGATTCGCTCGACGAGGCAATCCTGCACGTGAACGAACACAGCTCAGGCCACTCGGAGTCGATCATCACAAGCGACTATGCAGCAGCCGAGAAGTTCTTAGCTCAGGTCGACGCGGCTGCAGTGTTGGTCAACGCCTCAACTCGTTTTGTGGATGGCGAGGAGTTCGGCTTTGGGGCAGAGATTGGAATCTCTACACAGAAGCTGCATGCACGCGGTCCAATGGGCCTACAGCAACTCACTACGGCCAAGTTTGTGGTTCGCGGCGATGGACAGACTCGGGGTTAGGCCTCAACGCTGCGCCTTCACGGCAGCGGTTTATTCAATTGCGAGCAGGACAACTTCAAGTTGCCCGCCGGGCGAGTCGTAGACAATGGTCTCGCCGATCTTTGAGCCAAGCAGTTTTTCTCCTAGTGGGGAAGTTGGGGACACTAGGTGGACGTCTTCGCGTCGCTCTTCAATGGATCCAACCAAATAGCGCTCAGCCTCATCGTCTTCTTCGTCGCTGTATTTCAGGAGGACAATAGATCCAGAGACAACGGTCTCTGAGTCGGAGTTGTCGACAATGGTGTAGTTCTCAAGAATTCCAAACAGCTGAGCGACTCGCCCCTCCATCTTGGCCTTTTCTTCTTTTGCAGCGTGATATTCGGCGTTTTCCTTTAGGTCCCCATGTTCCCTAGCGCGCTCAATCTTGTCAGCCAACTCAATTCGGCCGTGAGTGCGAAGGTACTCAAGTTCCTCTACTAGGCGATCGTATGCAGCCTGAGATAACTCGTGAGTTTGTGCCATCGCCACAGAATAGTTGCACTCGCTGAACCCGGTGCCACAGATGGGTGCCTGTGGAGCCGCTGCTGTAGCTTGACTGCTGTCCGGATCACGGTCGCAGTTCCCATTTCGATGCGGAGAGCCCCATAGGAGCAGTATTTCCATGACTTACAAGATCGGCGTAATCGGCGGCGACGGAATTGGCCCCGAGGTCATAGCCGAGGCCATCAAAATTATTGATGCAACGGGCGTGAGTTACGAGCGAACTGACTACGACCTGGGCGCACACCGCTACTTGCAGGATGGCACCGTGCTCAATGACGAAACTCTTGAGGAGTGGCGCGGTCTTGATGCACTGCTGCTTGGTGCAGTTGGCGACCCTGCGGTTGGTGTCTCTGCCCCAGCAGGACTCGTCGAGCGTGGAATTCTGTTGCGCATGCGCTTCGAATTGGATCAGTACATCAACCTGCGCCCATTTCACCTGCCCCCAACTTGTGACTTTGAAGTCATTCGCGAAAACACCGAGGGCACCTATGCCGGAGAGGGAGGGTTCCTGCGCAAGGGGACCCCGTTCGAAATTGCGACTCAGGGCTCGGTCAACACGCGAATGGGAGTGGAGCGCTGCATCCGCTTCGCCTTTGAGCGTGCGGCAAAAACTGAGCGCCATCACCTGACGTTGGTGCACAAAAAGAACGTGCTCACCTTTGCGGGTGACCTGTGGCAGCGGGTGTTCAACATCGTGGCCGAGGAATACCCGAACGTCTCAACTGGCTATGACCACATTGACGCAGCCTGCATACATTTCGTAGAACGCCCCGAGCGGTACGACGTGATTGTGACCGACAACTTGTTCGGCGACATTCTGACGGACCTTGGTGGCGCAGTGGCTGGCGGCGTTGGCTTTGCAGCATCAGCGAACCTGAATCCAGCACGAACTGGACCATCCATGTTCGAACCCGTTCACGGAACAGCCCCCGATATTGCAGGAATGGGTTTGGCGAATCCGAGCGCAGCGATCATTTCGGCTGGACTCATGTTGGAATTTCTTGGTGAATCAGAAGCAGCTGCAAAGGTGGCCGCAGCGATGCAATCGCCGGAGCGCCATACCGGATCTACCTCTGAGATTGGCGATGCCATTGCGAACGAAGTGAAAGCTCACTGAGGTGAGTGCTGCTGTGCCGTCTTCTCTGCGGTAGTTACGCAAGCGACCTTGAACACCTAGAATCGAACAGCTTTCCGAACAGCGGAAAACAACCTAGAAGCGAATCTACCGGGAGTACCCGATATGCCTTTTACCCCAACTGAAAAAATCTGGATGAACGGCGATCTCGTCGATTGGGATAAGGCCCAGATCCACGTACTCACACATAGCTTGCATTACGGAATGGGTGTGTTCGAAGGGATACGCGCCTATGAGACTTCTGAAGGGCCAGGAATCTTTCGCCTGACGGAGCACATCGAGCGACTCTTCAACTCCGCCAAAATCATGATGATGGACATCCCGTACACCGTTGAGGAACTCATTGAGGCCACCAAGCTTGTGGTCAAGTCCTCCGGTCTTCCATCTTGTTATATCCGTCCGATTGCCTATTACGGCTACGGCGAGATGGGTCTCAATACCTTGCCCTGCACTGTGGACGTGGCCATTGCCTGCTGGCCATGGGGCGCGTACCTCGGTGACGACGCGGCAACAAAGGGAGTGAGTCTGAAGATCGGCACCTGGATGCGTCACGATCACAACTCCATGCCGCCGGCATCCAAGACAACTGGTAACTACGTGACGAGTTCCTTAGCCAAGATCGAGGCCCTCAAGGCTGGCTACGACGAGGCCATCATGTTGAACAGGCAGGGACTTGTTTCTGAGTGCACCGGCGAGAACATTTTTGTCTCTCGCGGTGGTGTGCTGCTCACCCCGCCGGGATCTGCTGGGGCCCTTGAAGGGTTGACACAAGACACGGTGATGGCGATTGCGGATGAGATGGGTATCGAGTGCGCTGTTGCAGACCTCACCCGGTCGGATTTGTACATCTGCGACGAGATGTTCTTATGCGGTACGGCTGCCGAGGTGTCAGCAGTGAACGGCGTAGACGATCGCGCCATTCCTTGCCCCGGACCCTTCACTGCAGCAATCGCAGCAGAGTACGCAAAGGTTGTTCGTGGCCAAGTTGATCAATTTAGAGACTGGGTTGAACTCGTCTCATGAGTATCCCCACGTCAGTCGAGATTTTTGACACCACCCTGCGAGATGGTGCTCAGTTCGAGGGGATCTCACTCTCTGTTGAGGACAAGCTTCGAATTGCAGAACAACTCGATTGGCTGGGCGTGCATTGGATCGAGGGCGGGTACCCGCTGTCGAACCCAAAAGATGAGGAGTTTTTCCGACGTGCTCGGACCGAACTACATCTGACTACCTCTACCTTGGTCGCATTCGGATCCACTCGACGTCCGCTCGGGCGTTCAGATGATGACCCCACGCTTCGCGCACTTGTAGAAGCGGGTACCTCGACAGTCTGCATCGTTGGAAAAAGCTCGGAGTTTCATGTCACCGAGGCACTCCGAACCACCCTGGAAGAGGGTGTGGCCATGGTGGGGGAGTCCGTACAGTTCCTCAAGGCTGCCGGCCTGCGAGTCTTTTTCGATGCGGAACACTTCTTTGACGGCTACCTGCAAAACCCCGAGTTTAGTTTGCGGGTACTAGAAGCAGCGGTGACGAATGGGGCTGACACCCTGGTGCTCTGCGATACAAACGGTGGCTCGTTGCCACATCAGGTTCAGAGCCTCACCTCTGAGGTCGCAGCATATTTTCAAAGCACCCAGATTGGGATCCATACGCAGAACGATTCGGGCTGCGCAGTGGCGAATTCGGTTGCAGCAGTCCTCGGTGGCGCTAGCCAGGTGCAGGGAACGGTCAATGGCTACGGTGAGCGCACTGGCAACGCCAACCTCATGACCGTCATCCCAGACCTGACACTCAAGATGGGGATCACCACTCTCCCCCCTGAGCGAATGCAGCGCCTGACAGCAGTCTCACGCCACGTGGCTGAGTTGGTGAACCTTCCGCCGCATCCGGCTGACCCATATGTGGGAGCCTCTGCCTTTGCGCACAAGGGCGGGTTGCACACCTCAGCTGTAGGGCGAGTTGGCGGGGCGAGTTACGAACACATCGACCCGACTGATGTTGGGAACCGCACCCGAGTCTTAGTTTCAGACCTCGGTGGTCGTGCGGGAATGACCATGAAGGCTGCCGAGTTTGGCATCGAACTTGATGATCGCGAAGCCGGAGCGCTTTCGGAGCAACTCAAGCAACTCGAGGCTGAAGGGTTCGTTTTTGAAGCGGCCGATGCATCATTAGAACTACTCATGCGAGCCTCAACGGGCTGGAAGCAAGAGTATTTTTCGGTTGAATCGTATCGAGTGACTGCGATCCATGAAGAGGTTCCTCAGACCGAAACCGAACCTCTCATTCAGGTGACAACCGAGGCAACAGTAAAGTTGGCAATCAAAGGGGAACCGCTCGCTTCGGTTGGAGAGGGCAATGGCCCAGTGAACGCTCTTGATGCCGCATTGCGAGTGGCGCTCAACCCGAACTATCCAGCGCTTGAGCGGATTCACCTGATTGATTTTAAGGTTCGAGTTCTGGACTCCACCGCCGACACCGGCGCAGTGACTCGAGTGTTGATCGATTCAACCAATGGCGATGACACTTGGACCACTATTGGCGTCTCGCCCAACATCATCGAAGCCTCGTGGATGGCGCTGATTGATGCTGTGGTGTTTGGCCTTCTTCTTGCAGGTTCGTGAATCGCGGTAGGTTTATCTGATCATGGCAGCACCAGAATTTGTTCCTACGCATCCGCTCGTAGCCGTTCGTTCCTATTCCTCGCCACCACAGAGGAGCGGATCTTGGATGGCAGATCGACCCGGAGAAATTTCCGGCAGGCAACCAGTCGGTGAACAACTTGGCGTACCCGGGCCAGACCAAGGTTATGCCCTGACTATCGCGGCAACCTTTCGGGGCAAACTGTCGCTGCAGGCGGGCGAACATGAAGCCGATGCTCTAGCTGGGGCGTCAGCAATAGCCATGAAACGGTCAGGGATCTTTGGACGTTCACCAGTGGTACATGACCTGCGAGTTGGGCTTTCGCTCTGGGGATTCTTGACCACTGACCCGCCGCAAGATCTCGTGAGTATTCGCAAGACTTGGTTCGACGAGGTGCATCTTGCAATCCACTACAAGGCGCTTCGCCGTATCGCCGATGCAGCCCCAGCTAGCCTTTTGGGTCAGCCACATGGTGTGATTCTTGCTCAGGCCGGATCCGACTGGCGGAGTTGTTTGGAACTCGATTCGCTGTAGCGAATAGTTCTGAACAGGGCTGTCGTTAATTAGGGCTGTCGTTAATTAGGGCTGTAAGAACACGAGGGTTCCCTGCGGAAACGTCTCTGCTAGCTGGGTGATTATTTCGTTTGGCACGCGGATACACCCATTCGAGACGTTGGTACCGAGTTTTTCGGGGGTGTTTGTTCCGTGTAGCGCTACGACGGGCGCACCAGTAGCAAACACATCCATCATTTCGCTGTAGCCATTCGTTGCCAGCGCAAACGGACCGTAGGCGCCAGCGGGGTTTTTCTGCGGCACGATGTCAGTTACATAGAACAGCCCCGTGGGGGTTTGGGTATTTGCGGCGCCCGCAACCACCTGTGTCTGAGCAACAATTTTGTTACCGTCGAAGGCACGCAGAAGGTTCTCGCTCAAATCGACTTCAATTCGATAACGCGTCGTGGACAAGTCCACATCGCGAATCGAGACGTATCCCTCTGTGTGGTTTGGTCTGAGCGGGAGCATGACCTTCAGCCAGTCTCCTCGTCGTTCTGTCACTGCCATGGTGAATGGTTGTGGCGGTGCGTACGGCCCAGGATTATCAAATTCCCAACCCTCTGCTGTGGCGCGCCGACCTTGGATTGGTTCCTCGGTAGTGGGCAGGGGCACACGTGGGTCGAGTCCGTCTTGGCTGCTTGGTGGAATGGTGATTCTCGACTCGTAGAGCACCACCGGCTTTGCGGAATCCCAGGTCGGGGGTTTGTTTGCGAGTACCTGAAGGACCTGCACGCTCGGCTTGGTTGTCGCAATCCGAGAGGCGTCCGAGGCAACCTCTTTCACTGTGGTCGTGGGCCGACCATTGCTGTCTTTGGAAGAACTGGGGTAGAGAGCTTCTGGACGAGCGATGAGAACGGCGAGCAATCCAGCGACTAACACTGCGCCCACAATTGCAACCACCGCAAGGCGGAAGTTGGTCACCCTGATATAGGGCGGTGGCTTCTCTGCTCTAGCGGCACGCTGGAACGGTTCGGGGGTATTTTGCTCTGGGTTAGTCGGTGATGCTGGCCCGGCAAGGGAATCTTGACTCTCACCTTCATCGTGCATCTCAGTGACCTTTCTGGAGTTCTTAATATGTTAGAACGCCGTGCTGCATTCTGCTCTGGTGCAACTGGGTTTCTGAAAGGTCTCGCAGAGTCGCAATGGGTGGCACTCGAGGGGATTCCTTTGCGAGGGGCTGTGCACCGGCCGAGCTTTCAGGAGAGGAGTCGGGCTCTGAACTCGAGCCACTAACCTTGTCAGGGTGACTGATCAGGTGCGTGTTCGATTTGCCCCGTCCCCCACGGGCTACCTCCACCTTGGAAGTGCCCGAGCGGCGCTATTCAATTGGTTGGCAGCGCGCCATATGGGTGGATCGTTCTTGCTGCGAATTGAGGACACCGATCTGGATCGATCCAAGCCCGAACTGATCGAGGTGATTTACCAAGGGTTGACTTGGCTCGGGCTGGACTGGGATGAGGAACCTGTTCTGCAGTCCTCTCGTAACGCCGAGCATCAGATCGCTGTTGACGCCCTTTTGGAATTGGGCGCAGCGTATTGGTCGTCTCCGATTGCCGAGGGCGACCGAGCCCAGTTTGCTAACAAGGCCTACGATCCGGCTGATCGCGACCGCCAGCTGGGACCTGGTGAAGGTCGGGCCGTTCGTTTCCGAGTACCCGAGAATGGCAACACAAGCTGGAATGATCTCATCCGAGGTGAAATCAGCGTAGAGCACGCCAACATTGAAGACTTTGTGATTCGTCGTGCGAACGGTTCGCCCACATTCTTTTTAGCGAATGCCAGCGATGACGCCTTTATGGGGATCACCCACGTTATTCGTGGAGAGGATCTCATCAACGTGACTCCGAAGTACCTGTTGTTACGCGAAGCAATGCAGATTCCCGGTGCACTCCCGCAGTTTGCACACATGCCGCTGATCGTGAACGAGCAGCGCAAGAAACTCTCGAAGCGACGAGATGACGTCTCGCTGATGGATTACAAAGACCGCGGTTTCCTTCCCGAGGCAATGGTGAACTACCTATCGACCCTGGGATGGGGTCCAACGGATGGTCAAGAAGTTCGCCTAGATCCGTTGAGCCTCACTGATGGGTTTCCAACCATGTTCGATGTTGCTCAGGTGAGTTCGAGCCCAGCGTTCTTCGATACCAAGAAGTTGCTATTCGTAAACGGTGAGCACCTACGAGCACTCACGCTCGAACAGTTCGCCGATCGATCTGCCCCCTTTATTGCGACTGCCACGTGGTTCGATCGATTTGAATCCGACCCAGAAAACGCCCAACGACTCTTGCAGATTCTGCCTGAGGTCCAGACTCGGGTAGAAACCTTGTCTGAGGTTCCCGGATACGTCGACTTTCTGTTCCTTGAGGACCCAGAAATTGACGAAGCAGCATGGACGAAAGCTATGGGCCCTGATGCTGAACTCTGGCTGTCAGCCTGCATCGACGGCATCGCGGAATGGGAGTGGTCCTCACCACAGCTCTATGAATCCTTCATGGCACTTGCAGAACAGATGGGTGCGAATCGACGCAAGTTTCAAGCCCCCGTTCGTGTTGCCATCACGGGCAGAAGCGTGGGTCCCCCGTTGTTTGAGTCGATGCAGATACTCGGTCGTGTCGAAGTTCTGCGTCGCTTGCAGGCAACTCTTGATCGCGTTCAACTGACTGCCTGAAAGGTTCGAGATGCTGCGATGGGTCCGCCGATTTGTTGCACTGTTCCTTTCCGTATTGTTCGTGTACCTAGGTATCACTGCTGCTCAGGTGTATGTAGCTTCTCGTGCGGACCAGCGTGCGCCGAGTGAGGCAATCTTGGTGCTTGGTGCTGCTCAGTACGATGGCAAGCCGAGCCCAGCGTTGCAGCGGCGATTGGAGCATGCGTTGGCGCTCTATCAGAGCGGAGTTGCTCCACGCATTGTGCTGACGGGGTCAAAGCGGCCGGCTGATCGATTTACTGAGGCTTATGCCGGGTACAAATATTTGATTCAGGCCGGTGTGCCCGAACAGGACTTAGTGCTTGTCGACACTGGCACGAGTACTTGGGAATCTCTGGCGGCCGCCAAGCGAGTATTGAAGCGCGAGGACATCACTCGGGTCACTCTTGTTTCGGATAGCTTCCACAACCGCAGATTGCAAAGCATTTCTCAAGAGGTTGGACTTGAGGACAGGGTCTCACCGACAGTCGGTTCGCCCACTCTGCAGCAGCTTGCTGGAGAAACTGCCCGGGTTGCAGTAGGGCAAATCTTTGGGTATCGACGGCTGTTTCGTGCCACTGGCTAGGGCCTGCTGCTGCCGAATTGGTGATTCGGATTGAGCAATCGAAAAGGGCAGGAGTACCTGTCTTAGGGCCGAATCGGCAGCAGTCCGGTAGGATTAGATTCTTGACTTTGGAACCGCCTCCTGACCAACGTCCACCTCTCGGGTCTGGAGAAGCAGCACGAGAGGCTGCTCGCAGGGGCCGGGGGGCTCGCTCTGTAACAGCGCAAGCCATATTGGATGCAGCGGTGCAGCAGGCCTTGGCCCTCGGGGGTGGAGAGTTTAAAATTGAGCAGGTGCTGATTGACTCAGGTGCATCCTCGAGTTCTCTCTACCATCACTTTGGTAGCCGAGAGAAGCTCTTCATGGCAGTGCAAGATGAGTTGTATCTGAACCTTGCCCTGAGTGAGGATACCCGCCGCTTGGATGCTGCCTTCGCCTCGGGAAGTAGTGAGGAATTCTTCGGCTATATCGAGCAGCAGATTCGGCGGATCGTCACTGATCCAGAGAATCTGACTGTTCGCCGGGCGCGCCTAAACATGGTGGCCGAGGCAAACCAGCGGCCCGAACTTGCCGAGGAACTCGTTAGGTTTCAGAGCATCATGTTTGACGTAATTTGTTCGATTTTTGATGATGCAAAAAGGCGAGGGTTGATTAACCCAGACCTAGATTCAGTTGCTTATGTCGCATGGTTTCATGGGATGACCCTGGGTCGCACCCTGACCGAGATGAGCTTTGAGGACACCGAGCGGTGGATCGCAGTGGCTGTTCCAGCGGCCATTGCCCCATTGCGGATTCCTCAGTAGCGTTCGCCGTCACCGGTTCTCGGCTGTGGCAAGACCCGAACCGTTCTGTCTTGATAGCTACAGAGCAGTTCGCTGGCGCAGGATCCGCCTTGGAGCAGTGCCGCTAGCTGGGCCTTTTCCCAGGTGATCTTGGCATCGGGGAACGTTCGCACTCCACCCGTCGGGAAATCCCCACAGGCTTGGGCCGTGGCGTAATCAAAACAGAGTTCCCATGAGTTGACCCCCTGAGTGCTGTGTCCACCGGGGTAGAGAAGGGGAAGATCGTGTTGGACAAGCGCAGCCCCCACCGTCAGTGGTTCCCGGTATGGCTGGAACGGTCCAGCCTTCGCAGGATGTCCCTGTAGTTAGGTCGGCACAAAAGAGCCTGTTTCTAAGGCCTGAGGTCACGCCAGGACTGGAGGCGTAATCAACGATGATGTAGCCGCGGTTTCCGACTTGGCGCATGTTCAGAGCGGGGGAGCGGCCGTCTGCGTAGATGGCGTTAATTCACCCGTGTAGTCCGGCAGGATTCAGAATTCTTGGGCCGGCAGGCGAGCCCAACTGAAGGAGTCTGGTTGTTGGAGAACCTTTCCTGCAGCGTGGTACAGCACGAGAAAATTGGAAAACAAACCTCATTTGGGGGTCGATGCAGGATTGCGTTGCCTTTTAGTCAACTGTCAGTCCCGAAATATCCTCGCTGCTCATGCTGAAGTAGTTCAGAGGTATTGCGGCATTAGAGTTTCCACAGAAATGTTGTGGTCTGCCAACGCCGGAGGAAAAACATGAAAACCGTAGAACCTGTAACCCTCAAACAGGTGCTTTCGCGCCCGCTGATGAGAATCAAGTTGATTTTTATGACGGCCGGGTTCTTGTCGCTGGTGCTATCGGTGGGACTTTGGGTTAGTGGAAACAAACTGCAGGGAATCTTCGTGGGGCTCTGGGTGCCTTCGATTCATGCGCTTGGGGCCTTGCTGCTGGCCGGTGAAAATTGGGGCGACCGATGAATGAGAAAGTGCTCATGGCGATAGGGGTGGTTATCTTTTCAGTGACCGTGTTAGGGGTCTTGTGGTACTTCTACATTCTTCTTGCCGGAATTTCTCCGATTTCACCTCTTCCGGATGCGATAGAGGTTTCACCGGATGCAAGCGAGGGCAATGCCTGATTGGCTTCGCAACAGTCATCCGCCGGTTGATTGCGGGTAACGGTGCTTCCTGTTTCCAGGACCATGGCAGTATCTGCTAGCTCTGCCTGGGACCTCCTAGTTGATACCCACAAGTGGTCACAATGGGGCCCGAGCGTCCGGGCGGTTGAGCTTGCAGGCGGGCGACTAGGTGCCGGGTCTCATGGTCGAGTTCAAACACCATTTGGGGTTCCGCTCCTAGCAGGACCGTATGTGTTGCTTTGCGGGGCAGCTCTGAAACGAATCGAACTGTTGGCGATGGAACCTGCAACTAGATGAATGAGGTTGTTGCGGATGAGCAGAAAACGAGCAGAAGGATGAGCGCTCGTTCAACGGTTTGGGTACTAGGAGATCAGCTCAACCGGAACCTAGGTGCGTTGCAATTAGC
>CAMDAT010000055.1 GCA_945888825.1 Bifidobacterium breve
ATCAACCGGGATGATTCCGCCGAGCGGACTAGCAAGATCCACCCGCATGCCTGCGTCAAGAAACGCATAGTAAGGCGCCGTCATCTCTGAGGAATACACGCCCGTTGCCTTGCCGATATCTAGCGTGGCGTGGTTGGTACACACCACTAGCGCCCGCAGACCTTTCAGGTCACCGGTAAAGGGAGTTGGGTCATCTGGGTGCATGCCAATCTTGTGAATGGCGCTTCGGATCAAGCGTGCTGGAAGCGGCGGCTTCTTCATTTCGGGGCCAGAATTCGGGTGCCGCTCGGCATACATCCAAGGATTGTTCCGCTCCGGAACACAGCGAGCCCGCTCCTCATCTAGTCGGGTACAGAGATGTTCCCGAAGGAGTGCTAGATCTGCATCGCCCCATCGGTTCAGTGCCTCAATCGGGTCAGCCTCAAGGTTGTACAACTCCCACTGATCGGCAAGTGGATCGGTTCGATAGGTAGGCCCGCCGGGACCGCTTGCCGAGAGTTGCCTCACCCCGGGAGTCGTCCACGTAGTCGGGTCATCGAAGGAGCGGACCAGTTTCCAAATCTGCCCGGCACCGCCGCTGCACTCCTGCTCGGTCACCGTCGTCACGATGCCCTCAAAGTTTGCTCCCACATAGGCAGGCACTGAAATTGCGAGCGGGCCACGGGCAGACTCTTCAATCCCAAACCTGCGCGCAAAAGCCGAGGCGCTGCTGTCTCCTTCGAGCACATTGTCTCGAGTCATGAGATAGACCGCATGTGAAGGCTCTGCTAATTCTGTGCTGGCCGAATCTGTGCTGCTGCTGCTGAGCAACGGCGTCAGATCTCGGCCTGGCAGCGGGTGAACTTCAGTAAAGCTCAGAGCGAGTTCAGCAGAGATCTTTGCTTGGTCAATTCCCACTGCCGCAAGCAAGGTTGGAATCAGGTCCACATGCGAAGTTGGTGTGTCAGAAATTCTGGCTGCACTCGTTGCCTCAGCACCGGTACGCACAATGGTGAATGGAACCCGCGTTCCCTCCTCGTACAGATTGAACCACTTCTGATGAAGACCGCCGTGAGCGCCAAGGAGCTCACCATGATCAGAGCTGCGCACAAGCACAGCGTTTTCTGAGCCGTTCTCTGTCACGGCCTTGCGAACACGGTCAATCGGCCCATCACCCTCTGCGTGAAGGCGGTAATACAGATCGCGGTACTGCTGTGCGTTACTCCTATAGATCCGTTCCACTGCAGCCGGTGGGCCATACGCCGAGTAGTAGGCCTCTCGATACGCAATCTGCGCCGCCGGTTTGGACTGCAAATCTTCATGCGCAGTTGGGGCTTCGGGGATATGTGGTGGGTCCATTGGGGACTCGCTCAGTGGCGAGGACCGTACCCATGCTGGAAACAACACAATGTCGTGAGGGTTGACAAAGCTCGCTACCAACAAGAAGGGCCGCAACGCATCAAGATCTCCGGCCCGACGGCGCTGATAGCGATTCTCTAGCCAGGCAACCACCCGCTCAGCAATCAGAGGGTCACGAACCAAACCACAATTCGCGTGGTCTGCACCATGTGGTTCGGGGCCAACCCAACCAGAGAACCCAAACTTGTCAAGCTGGTCTGCATCTATGTACGCACGCACCGCTGCAGGAAGAATCTCACCCTCTTTGGTGTTCGTGGCTACAGCTTTGCCCGTAAGCGGATCCATTAGGTCCTCATGGGAGATGTGCCACTTACCGTCGTAGTGAGTGTCGTAGCCGGCGGCGCGGAACCAATGACCCAAGGTAGGAACCTCGCCCGGTTTCAACCAGCGCATTCTTGAATCACCAGCCAGCTTTGCCAGGCCATCCGTTTGCGTGACTCCGTGCACGTCTGGGTACTGCCCAGTAAAAAGCGTCGGCCTGCTCGGCACGCATGCCAGCGAACCGGTGTAGTGGCGATCAAAGCTCACACCATTGTCATCAAACCATTCGCGGCCAGTGAGTGTGTTTCGCCGCCACTGCTTGACTTGCTCTGTCTCGTAGGGAGGGATTGCGCGTTCCTCATCGGTCAGAATGATCACAACATCGGGTGTGTTCGGAGGGCTCATGATTTGGGAGTTCCTTTCGCTGCGCTCATGACAATGGCATCTAGGCCGACGAGCATTCGTTGGGAGGCCCGACCCAAGATCAGGCCCAGAATTCGGGACGCAATCTTGCCCCGAGGAGACGGTCCGGGGTCGATTGAGGTGGTGAGCGACACCCCTGTTGCTCCCCCTACGCTTTCGAGTCGCCAATGATTGGAAACCGATTTCACCAGTGGCGGCAACCCTTGAATTGAGTATGCAAGTTCCTGTTCAGGTTCCCAGACTGTGACTGTCTCGATCAGCGCTAGGCGGCCGGCCTGAATGCGCCGTGCTGCACCAATACCAGAGGCTTGTGATGTGATGAGAGCCGAGTGATCAACACCCTTGGCCCAGGTACTAATTGAATCGAATTGCGCAAGCTGCTCCCAGACCTGCGCAGGAGGAGCAGCAATCTGGCAGGTCTTGATGATCTCTGTCATGGTGCCGTTCTAATCATGTATCACTGCAAGTGCAAACAGCGCGGGGCTGACGCACTTGAATCGGGTGACCTGCCGGGGCGCTATGCGATCAGGTTCGAGGCTGGTATGAAATCTGCATCTCCTTGATTCCGTTGATCAGATTGGAGTGCAACCGGCGGGGCGGTGCCTGCAGTTCTATGTCTCCCCATGATGCAATGAGTTCCTCGAAGAGCACGCGAAGCTGCAAGCGTGCCAGATTGGCACCCAAGCAGAAATGCTCCCCCACCCCAAAGGAAAGCTGTCGATTCGGGCTGCGAGTGATATCAAAGCGATGCCGGTCCAAAAACACCGCCGGATCGCGGTTTGCACCCGCATAGAACATGATCACCTTGTCACCCTGAGCGATCTGCTGACCGCCGACCTTCACATCACAGGTCGCAGTTCGACGGAAGTGGTGGATCGGTGGTTGCCACCGCAGGATTTCTTCCACCGCACCCGGAATGAGCGACGGGTCTTTGCGCAGAAGTTTAAATTGTTCTGGGTGCTCGAGCAGAGCAAGCAGCCCGTGCGAGGTGGCAGTTCGAGTGGTCTCGTTTCCCGCCACGATCAGGAAGACAAAGAACAGGGTGAACTCCAGATCATCAAGTTTGCGACCATTCACCTGAGCAGAGAGCAGGTCCCCGGTGAGGTTGTCTTCTGGGTTCAGCCGGGCGCGCTGAGCCATCTCGGAGGCGTAGGCAAAGATTTCTGCAACAGCTTCCATGGCTGTCTCTGGGGTTGGTGCAACCTCTGGGTCTTGGTCATCGATGAGCGAGTGGCTCAACTCGTACAGTCGGTGACGATCAGCAACCGGCACCCCCACAAGCTCGCTAATCGACCACATGGGAATGATGGCTGCAACATCGGCCACGAAGTCACAGGAGTCTTGCTGCGCAAGCTGTGAGAACACAGCGCGAGTCTCGGCACGCATCGTGGGTTCGATCGTACTAATTCGCTTCGGCGTGAATGCCCGAGCCACCACATCACGAAAGTTGCGATGCTCAGGGGGGTCCATCCCGATGATGACCATGCGTAGCTGATCAAGCTCATCCGGTGACGGGTCCAGTCGAAGAGGGCCACCTACCCAACTCGAGAAGTTGCTCGGGTCAATCGACACAGCCCGGACATCCTCGTGTCGGGTGATTGCCCAGAACCCAGGGCCGTCTGATTCCTCCTGAAAGTAGAGTCCCTCAGTGTTTCGGACCTCGTCGAGCCAAGTATGTGGCGTAGCGGCCTCCCAAACAGAGGCGTCCGTTAGGTCAATAGGGGTTGAACTCATCTCAGGCCTCTTCTAGTGCGGGGTCAGACTCCACGTACTTGCGGAACTTGCGCAGCATGTGGGCATTCATGGGCCGCATCGCAAGTTGAATCAGTGGAGTCATGCGCTTTGAGCCGCCGCTAAAAGTCATGGCCATGGTCCACTCCACTCGGGATCGGCCATTGCCAAGATCAGTCACGATGTAGTCCTCAGCAAATGCCTCTGGCCCACCCTTGATGGTCTGATTGAAGCGAAACGCCATGCGCGAGCCTGGCTCCCATGCAATAAATTCCTCCCAGCCAGTCATTCCGCCGCGCATGTGCACTGTGCGGGTAGAGCCAACTTGCAACGGGAACGGTGAGGTCCACTCGACCCCCGTGATCGGCATCGCCCAGCGGGTCCACGACACTGCGTCAAGGAAGATCTCAAAGATCCTGTCTGGCGAAGCTGCAATCTCTTGAGATGCAACCACCTTGCAGGGTGCAGTTTCGAAATACTCGAGGCGCACACGCTCGCACTCAAGTCTGTCGGCTTCCAGTTTGGGTTCGGATTCCTGATGATCCTGCTGCTTGGCCATTTTCCCCTTTGCCCGAACGCTCACTCTTGAGTGGTTGCCACAACAGAGTGGGCCAAGGCTAGGCGAAGCCGCACTCTTCGCACACAGCGTCGGCAGCATTGATGCCAGCGTGGATCGAGAGGCTGGTTGCTGCGATGAACCGGCCTGCGTCTAGTTCGTCTGTTGCGGCGTCGGCGTACTCCTGTGCCTTTGCGGCATAAGCACGAACTTGTGGCCCTGAGACGGGCTTGGTGCGGACAGGGCTAGGCATGAACTGGTTCCACGAGTTCGTCGATCGTGAGGCCGTAGACGGTGACGCCGTCCCGGACAATGTCGCGCCACAGTGTTGCGTTGCCATCGAGTCGCGCTCGTACCTCGTGATGACTCACTTCGATAACCTCGACGCGATTGCCAGTGATGGCTCGGGCTTCGCTGCGCCAGCGTTCGACATCGGCTGACCGGAGAGATCGAGAGTGAATTGGCGGCGATCCCGATTCGGTGCAGGGCAGTGTCACATGAACGGGCGAGGTCGAGGATTGCCTGTGCGGCGACGTTCTCGATCCTGAACACCGGGGGTCACTGCCCGAACGGGGTGAACGAAGTCCATGACGTCGCCTGTATCCGATATCGGTCAAAAAACGAACGATCGTTACATAAATGAGTTGTGTGAGAAGGAGCGTCCTGCTCCGTTGGTCGGTGAGGAAGCGGGTTGTATTCGAGCGGTTGGCGGGCGATACTGAAGGAGTCCCGACGTACTCGGGCCGAGGACCGAAAGGTCGACTAGGCCTCAGCCGTCGGGACCTTCGCTTTTCAGGACAGCGAGCCCGGCGACGTCTAGTTGCGACCACCACCGGTCGTTTCCCTTTGCCACGTACTCGAAGAGGGCTCCCGCGGCTGCATCCGCGAGCCAGAGCAGTGGCTCGGACTTATCGGCCCAGGTGTAGGACCAACGGACGTCGTTGGAATCGGCCCGGAAGCGAGCGAACGTCGCCTTGTCGTAACGGTCCTTGTTGCTTCGGCCCTCCAGGATCAGCGAGTCGACCCCGGCCGCACGAAGTTCGGGGAGCAACGTAGATGTGAGGAGATCGCGTCGAACGTGCTCCTGGTCCGACACGCTCGCGTGGTCGGAATGAGTCCCGACGCATTGCACCTCGAGGCCGATCAGGCAGTCGATCATGCGTTGTCGCACGACTGGGCCGCGATCGCTCACCCAATGGAATGGGCGCTGCCGATTGAGTGCGTCGAGGACAGCGCCGCGCACCTCGTCCCGGCTCCGTTCGATCACGACTGCGGCAGCGATCGTGTAGACGACATCTCCACGCACTGGTCGCGACACAGCCTCGTCGAGAACCGCCCATCGCGAATGGGTCATGCTGTGCATGCGAAAATGGCGACTGTTTCCGCTGCGTCGGCGTCGAGGGACGGCACGACGTGAGAATACGTGTCGAGTGTGACAGCGATCGTTGAATGGCCGAGCCGTTCGGAAACGATCTTGGGATGGATGCCCGCTTGCAACGCGAGCGTCGCCCAGCGCCTTCTCGACGTGCCCGGGGCGGGACTCGAACCCGCACGGAGGTTTCCCTCCCGAGGGGTTTAAGCCCTCTGCGTCTGCCATTCCGCCACCCGGGCCAGCCGGACACCTCGCCCGGACGGCCTATGTTACGGCCAGTGGGGCACGGTGAGAGAACTACAGGGTGGCAGTCGCAGAATTTGCGATAGTTATGCCACTCGCTCATTGAGCTCTTCTGGCACCGGACGCCGCCGACTGCGCTGACTAGGCAGCCGCCGTTGCGGAAGAGGTACCGGCCGAACTGCCTGTGCCGGTATCACCCGAACAACCGCTCTAGCCGGAAACTCAAGTGCTGACCATGCAGCGCGGCGAAACTGCTCGGCCTGCTCGCCGACAAGAGAATTCGCAACAACAACACCTTCGATCACGTCTCCTTGCACTGCTGCAAATGGACGATCTCCCCGCCGAATGGCAATCATGACCGAGCCGTTTGCTCTGCGCTGAATGGAACGATCTAGGCCAGGCAGCCGAGGTGGTGACCGGAACACGGGGGGTGTCAAGCCTTGGGTCTTCGCCAACCCAACAATGCGCCGGACGCAGTCAGAAAAATCGGCGACTGAAGTAACTGACCTAGCCGCACTCTGTGTGCCCGCTGCATCTGACTGCGGCACTGACCGCAGGCCGCTTGCCGTACCCGATGGGCTTCCTACATCTGCTGCAGCAGGAGTATCTGCTGGAGCAGGGGTATCGGTAGGGGAAGCACAAGGTGCAGTCGAAGTCATAGAAGCATTGTTCCCGAAGGGTGTGACACTCAGCGTTTGGACTGCAGGAGCAGGGTCCGAGGCGGATTGTGTAGTTTTGCAGCTATCTCTCGCTGCGGTTTCCGGCGACAACGTCAGGTGCATATGTCAACGATCAAAGTTCACTGGTTTCTGCCCACCGGAGGCGACAGCCGGGACATACTGCCCACCGGCCCTCAGGCACACCGGCGCGGACCGACCCATGACTACCTCAGCCAAGTGGCTCAGGCCTGCGATGACATGGGCTTTGAGGGGGTTCTGACTCCCTGCGGGACTGGATGCGAGGATGCTTGGATCAGCACGGCCTCGCTGATTCCGCAGACCAAACGGCTGAAGTTCTTAGTCGCGTTCCGGCCCGGGCTACTGAGCCCCACTCTGGCGGCACAGATGGCCTCGACCTATCAGCGGATGTCCAACGGTCGCATGCTCATCAATATCGTGATCGGCGCTGAAGATGCCGAACTGGCCCGATTCGGAGATTTTGCGGCCAAAGACGTTCGCTATCAGCGAGCAGCTGAGTTCCTGCAGATCCTGGAGGGGGCATGGGGTGATGAACCCTTTGATTTTGATGGAGATCACTACAAGGTCGAGAAGGCCAGCACCCGCACTCCCCCGACAGTTCGGCCGCTCATATATTTTGGTGGGGCATCCCCCGCAGCCGAAGAGGTTGCCGCACGCCACGTGGACGTTTATTTGGCATGGGGAGAAACCCCCGACATGGTGAGCGAACGTCTTGACCGCATGCGCGCCAAAGCTGCCGCTAGTGGCCGGCCAGCAGACCGGCCACTGCGGTTTGGGATTCGCTTTCACGTCATCTCTCGAGACACCTCCGAACAAGCTTGGGCAGAGGCTGGGCGCTTACTGTCAGGGATCGACCCTGCAGCAGTTGCAGCGGCTCGCGCTGACTTTGCAACAACTCGATCAGAGGGTCAGCGGCGCATGGCGGAACTGAGCGCAAGCGCAACCCAAGGGGACGCTCTACCTGATGACCCTCGCGGCTTAGAGATCTACCCAAATATCTGGTCGGGTGTCGGCCTTGTCCGAGGCGGAGCAGGAACCGCATTGGTTGGTAGCCACACCGAGGTAGCTGATCGCATCGAGGAGTATCAGGCCCTTGGGTTCGAAGAGTTCATCCTGTCCGGCTACCCGCACCTAGAAGAGGCCTACGCAACGGGCGAGGGCCTGATGGTCGAACTACGAGAGCGCAAGCTGCTTGCCCCCCTTGACGCAGTTGGTGCTGACCCAACTTTCTCATTCCGATGATGCGCATCGGGCTCTTACTCTGCGATCACATTGATCCGCTGATTGCGGAAGGAATCGGCGACTACACCGAGCTGTATCCTGCAGTTTTCTCACCCGTTGGAATCGACCTGCGAATCTATGAGGCCGCTGCCGGGGAATTTCCCGACAGCACATCTGAATGCGAGGGCTGGATTCTCTCTGGCTCGCGGAAATCCACCTATGAGGACCTCCCCTGGATCAGCGATCTCTCGGAGTTCATCCTGAGCGCAGAGAAGGACCGAGCACCCCAGATGGGAATCTGCTTTGGGCACCAACTCATTGCATCCACGCTGGGAGGCGAGGTGGCCAAATCCCCGGCAGGGTGGGGAGTTGGGGTGAAGACCTTTGACGTGGTTGCGACGGCCCCTTGGATGCGAGCTGAACCGGAAATCACCGAGTTCCGCATGCTGATGACCCACCAAGATCAAGTACTTCGGTTACCACCCACCGCCGAACTCCTCGCCACCTCGCACTACTGCCCAGTTGCCGCCTATCGCATAGCCGATCACGTGTTTTGCGTTCAAGGTCACCCCGAGTTTGTTCCTGAGCTCAGCGAAAGATTGATCACCGCGCGCCGGAGTATTCTCGGTGACGAACTCGCTGATGCGGCACTGCTCAGCTTGCAGGATCTGCAGACTCGCCCTCTTGATCACGATCTTGTGGCTGAGTGGACAGCGCGTTTCTTCCAGCGCTGATTCACACCTGTCGCTACCATGGTCAAACCGGGTGCACTTCGGTGCGGTCTGGACTGACCTGTCCGAATCAGGCTCTGCCTGCTGGGTCCGTGTTGTCTTGTGTCTGATGTGTCCCTGATGTCTGGAGGATTTCATGCCACCGCTCATTGTTGGAGTACCAACCGAGATCAAAGACAACGAAAATCGAGTTGCCATTACTCCCGACGGAGTCCGCGAACTTGAGCAGCACGGGATTCAAATTCTGGTGCAGTCAGGTGCCGGAATTCGGTCCTCAATTACGGACGAGGAGTATGCATCCGCTGGGGCAGAAATCCTTTCCGATGTCGAAGAGCTTTGGGCGCGTTCGGGGATCATCTGCAAGGTCAAAGAACCACAGGCTTCTGAATACCCGTATTTCCGCCCGGGGCTCGTTCTGTTCACCTACTTGCACCTCGCCGCCTACCCGCAGGTAGCAGCAGCGCTCCTTGAGCATCAGGTCACAGGGATTGCTTACGAGACTGTGCAGTCCGCTGACGGCTCGCTACCGCTGCTAGCACCCATGTCAGAAGTAGCAGGGCGCATGGCAACACAGATCGGCGCACATCTACTCGAGCGAGCACACGGCGGAAGAGGCGTGCTCCTTGGTGGAGCCCCAGGCGTACGCCCCGGTCGGGTGGTTGTGCTCGGTGCAGGAAACGTGGGCTGGAATGCCGCTTGGATTGCTGCGGGTATGGAGGCCGAGGTGCTGTTGCTCGACAAGAACCTGGATCGATTGCGATGGGTCGATCAGATTCATCGCGGACGCATCATGACGTTGGCATCGAATCGAGGTGCGGTTGAACGCGCAGTTGCCGGAGCGGACTTGGTCATCGGAGCTGTTCTTGTTGCTGGGGGCCGGGCACCCACGGTGGTAACCGAGGACATGGTGATCGGCATGAAGGAACGGTCCGTCATTGTGGACGTCGCGATCGATCAAGGTGGTTGTGTAGAAACCATCCACGAAACAACTCACTCTGATCCCACCTATGTGGTGCACGAGGTTGTGCACTACGCAGTTGGAAATATTCCGGGGGCCGTGCCGCACACTTCGACCTATGCGCTCACGAACGCAACGCTGCCCTACCTGTTGCAACTAGCGCTTGGTGGCGAACAAGCAGAGCTGAGCGAGCCTGCTGTAGCAGGTGGGCTCAACACCTTTGCTGGGCGCATCACCCACCAGGCCGTGGCCGAAGCTCTAGATCTCTAACCCGCTTCTGTTATGCGCCTGACCTTCTATAGAGGGTGCTTGTTCAGATGGTCGGCGCAAGACAGAGCATGGCAATGGGACTACTTGAGCTTGTAGCTGATAGGAAGATGCTTGACTCCGCTCACGAAGTGTGTCGGGGTATAGACCGCTGGACCAGCGAGCTCGACCGAGGCAGTCCGGTCAAGGAACTTTCCGAGCAACGTGCGCACTTCGCGCCGGGCCACCTGAGCGCCCAGGCAGAAGTGCATGCCCAATCCGAACGAGAGCAACTTGTCACTATCAGGCCGGAAAATATCAAAGTTCATAGGGTCAATGAACACATCCTCATCTCGATTCGCAGAGGGATACGAAGTCAGCACGACATCACCCTTCGGGATCAGCACTCCCCCAAGCTCAACGTCTTCTTGAACCCAACGAAAGAAGCTACGAACTGGGCTCGTCCATCGAATGATCTCTTCGGTGGCCTGCCCTAGCAACGCTGGGTCCTTACGCAGTGCCTGCAGCTGATCCGGGTGAGCGAGCAGCTGCTCCAGGCCTCCGCTCAACGAAAACGATGTGGTGTCATGGCCGGCCGTGGCGACGATGATGTAATACCAAAGCAACTCCGCCTCGCCAAGCGGTGCCCCGTCTACCTCTCCGTTGGCGAGCACGGTGGCTAGGTCATCAGTGGGATGTGCTCGACGCTCTGCGGTCAGCGCCTCGAAGTAATCCTTGAACTTCGAAATTGTCGAACCAACAAGCTCAAGGGGATCAGTGAACTCGCCCAAGTATTCCGGATCGGCAGAACCAAAAAGCCCTTGTGTGAGTTCCATCATGAAACGTTCGTCACTGCGCGGAACACCAAAGATCGTCATGATGACACGGATGGCGAACGGGACGGCAAGGTCCTGAGCAAAATCGCACTCCCCGCCCATGTCAGCGAGCTTCTCTACATACTCATCGGCAATCTGTTCAATCGCCGCCTGCAAGTTTTTGACTGCAGCAGGCTTAAACCAATCGTTCGTGACCTTGCGATACTTGTCATGCTCGGACCCGTGCAGATGCACCAATGTCCGTGGCTGTTCCAGACCGAGCATGTCGAGCATCTCGTAGGTGATATTCGGGCTCGGTGCCGACTGCTCTGTGTTGAAAAACACGTCACTTCGCCGTGAGACCTCAAAGACATCCTCATGGCGAGTGATTGCCCAAAAGGGAGTCCATCCCTCGGCTTCGACTCGCAAGATTGGCGCATCTCGGCGCAGTTCGCGAGCGATCTCATGCCAGTTTTCCATATCCCCAAATGACTCGGGGTGAATGAAGATCATCCCACGAGGATCGCTACCGGGTGAGAGAATCGGTTCAGGCATGGGGCACCTTTAGGTCGGCTTCTAGGTGTGCTTCACGGTGTGCTTCACCGCATGGCACAGTATCTCTCACAGGATGCGCAGCAAGCACCACGAGCATCGCTATGAGCGGCTCAAGCTGCTGGCTCAAGCGGCTGCAGCATCGCGAGCAGTATCGGCGTCGGCCATAACGTGAAACCTTCCAGTCAGGATGAACAACAGTGCAACCATCAACAGCGCAGTACCAGCAGCAATTGTCACCGGCTGAATTCCATAGATGTCGGACAGCTCGCCCCAGAGAAAGATTCCAATCGGAAGAGCACCTGTCAGGCACATCAGATAGATCGCAAGGACCGTCCCGCGAAGCTCGTCACGCACAACAAGTTGGATGCTGGTGTTGATCGTGGAGGCAATTGCTAGGTAGGCGCCACCGAAGCACAACAAGGCCAGCACCACGGTGAAATACGTGGGCGCCAAGCCTGTAGCCACTACGGAAAGCCCGTAGAGGACCATTGCCCCGCTCAACAATCTGGATCGCTGAATTCGCGGTGCAATCGACAACAATGCCGGAGTAAAGATCACCGACCCAATGCCAGCTGCCCCGAACAGAATCCCGAGACGCAGCCCCGATACATGCAGCACCTCCTCGCCATACACCACCAGGTAGCTAAACAGTGGGCTGCCGAGTCCGGCGGCTGCAGCAATTGCCAAACAGCAAGTAAGGATCGGCGGAGAAGCCAATACATAGCGTCCGGCGGTACGAATCCCAGCTACGGCTCCTTCAGAAACGTTACGACGAACCCCATCACTGCGCACACGCAAGCCCAGCAGCACAACTATCACGATGCCGAAGGAAGCGGCGTTCAATGCAAAGGCCCAGGAGACTCCAATTCCCGAGACGATGATGCCTGTTAGGAGCGGCCCGAGTGCTCGAGCCGCATTGAACTGCGCACTGTTCAGTGTGACTGCGTTGAGCAACAAATCCCGACTCACTAATTCGGCCACGAACGACTGCCAGACTGGCGTATTCAGCCCTCCTGCTAGGCCCGACACGAATGCGAGTCCTGCTAGCCATGCGGTGGTCACAACTCCCGTGTAAACCATCACAAAAAGTGCTGTGGCGCAGGCAGCCTGCGCTACTTGGGTACTAATCAGCAGAGTCCTTCGGGGGAACCGATCGGCCAGACTTCCCCCAACTAGGACCATCACCATGAACGGTAGGTATTGAAAGAACCCCGTCACGCCAATTGCGGCAGCCGATCCCGTCAAAGAAAAAGCCACAAAGGGGATTGCGGCGCCTTGCATCCAACTGCCCGTATTCGACACAAGCGCGGCAAGCCAAAAACGGCGAAAATCCCGCTGACGGAGGGCATCAAGTGCCCGAGGACTGACGCGCTGAGCGCTCGGAGTCGCTGCTGGCTGATTCGGC